>CALMND010000050.1 GCA_937868565.1 uncultured Bacteroidota bacterium
CCATTTCCTTTTTCCCCGAACATTGGTTCCACCCTTTTTTTTTTTTTTTTTTTTTCCTACTCTGCACATTCGGCTTCTTTTTTTTATTCTCTCTCCTGGCTTCGTGTTCCTAACTGTTGCTAACCGTTTTAATTTTTTTTTCTTTCGTTCCATTATTATACCTCGAGGAAAGGATAACCTCTAATCTTAATTTGTCAAAACCGAGGCTGAAACTATTTGGTTACGCCTATGTTACTTTCCTGTTTTGGAACATATTGGTAACCTGGTGGGTGGTTTATGCCTCGTTTGGAGGAGCTTGTATGGCCT
Organism: uncultured Bacteroidota bacterium; assembly: GCA_937868565.1. Lineage (GTDB taxonomy): Bacteria > Bacteroidota > Bacteroidia > B-17B0 > Aurantibacillaceae > Aurantibacillus. The sequence continues at coordinate 307 of CALMND010000050.1, forward strand.
TTATTTTCAACTCTCTTTTTATGGCTCTTGTTTTTGTAATTTATTCACGTATAAAGCAAAGTTTGGCGTCACCCTTCTCCGACTGGATTCTTATTCCTCTTTGGATTGCCTGGGAACATGGCCATACGTTGTGGGACCTCACTTGGACCTGGCTGACTCTTGGTAATGTATTTGCTTTTAATCATGCTTGGGTTCAGTGGTACGAATTCACAGGCACTTCAGGCGGGACTTTTTGGGTTTTGTTTACTAATATACTTGTTTACAAAACAATCAAACAAAACGCTTCTTTAAAACTGGTTTCTGCCCCTATTATTAAAATTGCTGCTGCCATCATTGTGCCTATTTTTATTTCCTACCTTATTTTCTTTGTCAGGAGTACTTCGTTGAATTCCTACAAAACCGTTAGCGTAGTCATTGTGCAACCCAACATAGACCCATACAATGATAAATTTAACTGGGACTTTAAATACCAGTTTGAAAAATCTATTAAAATTTTAGATGGAACTGTTGGACAAAAAACAGACTTTATTATATTTCCAGAAACTTTTATCACCGAAAATATCGATGAAGAAACCATCAGCTCAAGAGAGGAAATTAACTGGTTTAGAGATAGCCTCATTAGAAAGTTCCCCCGAGTAAAAATTATCACAGGCGCAAACACTTATGTTATCTATAAATCAGACAGTGCTGCTAGTTCAACCGCCAGAAAAGATGAACGAGGTATTTACTTTGATGTATATAACACTGCCCTACAGATCGACTCCACGCAGGTCGAAATTTATCACAAATCAAAATTAGTCCCTGGGGTTGAGCGGATGCCTTTTCCTGCACTATTGAAACCGCTAGAGAGTTTTGCGATTAATATGGGTGGAACCATGGGTAGCTTGGGTACGCAACCCCAAAGGAGTGTTTTTACAAATAAGGCTAATGAAGCAAGTATTGCCCCGGTTGTTTGTTACGAAAGCATTTTTGCGGACTATATGACTGAATATGTAAGAATGGGCGCCAATCTTATTTTTATCGTTACGAATGATGGCTGGTGGGACAATACACCGGGTTATTTTCAACATTTGAACTTTGCTCGGTTGAGGGCTATAGAAAATCGCCGCGAAATTGCTCGTTGTGCTAATACCGGAATCAGTTGTTTTATTGATATGTACGGTAACATTTCGCAGGAAACAGACTGGTGGAAGGAAGCGCTGATAAAAAAAGACCTCCACCTAAATAATAATCTGACGTTTTTCTCGCGTTTTGGTGATTTAATTTCATACATCTCGGTAGCTTGCTCTATCTTATTGATTATATGGGCGTTTTTACTACATCTTAGAAAGTAATCCCCTGCTTTCGAAAACAACTATTTTGCTCGAAAAAAACCGTAAATTCACCCTGATTTTCTCATTTTAAAAGATTTATATGTTATGGAAAAATTTGATGTTACAATAATAGGAGCGGGCCCCGGAGGTTACGTGGCAGCTATTCGTTGTGCACAGTTGGGCATGAAAACGGCATTAATTGAAAAATATCCTTCTCTTGGTGGTACATGCCTCAATGTGGGTTGCATACCATCTAAAGCGTTGTTGGACTCAAGTGAGCATTTTTATAATGCTGTTCATCATTTCGAAGAACATGGAATTGACATCAAAGCACCGAAAGTTAATCTTAAACAAATGATCGAGCGCAAACGAAGTGTTGTGAAGATGACTGTTGACGGAATTAATTTTCTAATGAAAAAAAATAAGATTACAGTCATTACCGGTTGCGGTTCTTTTATAAACAAAAACACCATTGAAATCACTAAAGCCGACGGTACCAAAGAACAAATCGAAACAGGAAAAACCATTATTGCAACCGGTTCCAAACCCTCTTCCCTACCAGGAATTGAAATTGATAAAAAACGGGTGATTACTTCTACCGAAGCTCTTGAAATGACTGAGGTGCCTAAGCACCTGATGATAATTGGAGGCGGAGTAATAGGCTTGGAGTTGGGCAGTGTTTATGGACGTTTAGGTAGTAAAGTAACCGTAATTGAATTCATGGATCGCATTATTCCCGGGATGGATGGAGGCTTAGGTAAAGAATTACAACGCGTATTAAAAAAGAACTTAGGTTTCGAGTTTTTATTAAAACACAAGGTAACTGGTGTGACAAATTCCGGCAATGAGGTAACCGTTAGCGCTTTGAATGCAAAAGATGAAAAAGTTGAAATAAAGGGAGACTATTGCTTGGTATCTGTTGGTCGTCGTCCTTACACAGCCGATTTAGGTTTGGAAAAAGCCGGCGTGAAACTAGATAACCGTGGAAGGATAGAAACGGATGAACATTTAAGAACTAGCGTAGAAGGAATTTACGCCATAGGAGATGTGGTGAAAGGTGCTATGTTGGCGCACAAAGCGGAAGAAGAGGGTGTTCTTGTTGCAGAACAGTTGGCGGGACAAAAACCCCATATTAATTATAATTTGATTCCCGGCGTTGTGTACACATGGCCGGAGGTTGCAGCCGTTGGCTATACCGAAGAACAGTTAAAAGAACAGGGGAAAAAATACAAAGTTGGTTCATTTCCGTTTAAGGCCAGTGGAAGAGCCAGAGCCAGCATGGATACAGACGGCTTTGTGAAAGTACTGAGCGACGAAACAACTGACGAGATTTTGGGTGTACATATGATTGGCCCGAGAACTGCTGACATGATTGCCGAGGCAGTGGTGGCAATGGAATACAGGGCTAGCGCCGAAGACATTAGTCGTATGAGTCACGCACATCCAACTTTTACGGAAAGCATGAAAGAAGCTTGTCTGGATGCAACAGCAAAACGTGCAATATTTAAAATTAAATCGGCGTCTGATATTTGTCAAAGCATTTACTAATAGTTACAATATGAATAATCCGAAAGTAGGAATCATTATGGGCAGCAATAGCGATTTGCCGGTGATGCAAGCGGCTGCCGACATACTCACGCATTTTGAAATACCCTTTGAAATGGATATCGTTTCGGCGCACCGCACACCTGAAAAAATGTTTGAATATGCAAAAAATGCCCACGTACGAGGTCTGCAGGTAATTATCGCCGGAGCTGGAGGCGCTGCTCACCTACCTGGCATGGTTGCTTCTCTTACCCCTTTACCTGTTATCGGTGTACCTGTAAAAAGTACTAACAGTATCGATGGTTGGGATAGTCTTTTAAGTATAGTGCAGATGCCGAACGGTGTGCCGGTGGCTACGGTAGCCGTTAATGCCTCACAAAATGCTGGAATTTTAGCAGCGCAAATTATCGGTTCGTCCAACCAGGAGCTGCTTAAAAAAATAAGTGATTACAAAAATACGTTGAAGGAAAAAGTGATAAGTGCAAGTAAAGAAATGAAAAAGGATAAATAATTCTCCGGTGTCCAAAAAATCTAATCTCATAAAACTGGGCGATGCAATTAATCAATTGTTTAAAGCAGAAAAACTGGACGTGAAAATTTCTCAGTTTTCTGTGAAAAACAGTTGGAAGGAAATTGTTGGTGAACTAATTTCGAAAAATACTAGTGAAATTTCGTTTAATAATAAAACTGTTTACATTGCTTTGAACTCGGCGGCACTTAAACATGAGCTTTCTTTCCGAAAACAAGAGATTATTGGAAGTATAAATAAGTTCTGCGGCTACAAGCTGGTAGATACACTAGTTATTAAATGATAAAACCAATGAGAAAAAAGCTTATGTTAACTTGCTCGAAAAGCTATTTACAAGTTTATTCATTTTTATTGTTAATCTTATTCTCAGTCAATTTACATTCTCAAAATCAGGACTCAATCGTGCTGAGGAAAATTTATGATTATTATCTGACCAAAAGTAAGTGCTATTCCAATCTGGAATATTTAACAAGTAACATTGGGGGAAGAATAAGTGGAAGCCCCCAAGCTGAGCAGGCTGTAAAATGGGCAAAAAAAGCCATGTATGAAGCGGGAGCAGATACGGTAGTTCTTCAACCTTGTATGGTGACTCATTGGGTGCGCGGGCAAAAAGAAAAATGTACTGTTTCTTCAACAAAATTAAATC
>CALMND010000051.1 GCA_937868565.1 uncultured Bacteroidota bacterium
TAAACCATCTACATTTTTTGAGAATTCCGCTTTAAGCATTTCATTTTTCTTCAGTCTGCCTTCAACGGCCTTTAACAATTCTATATCGTCAAAAGGTTTGCTAATATAATCGTCCGCTCCCATTTCCATTCCCTTTCTGAAATCCATTCTGTCACTCTTCGCAGTAAGAAAAATGAAAGGGATGCTGGCCGTGTGCTGATTTTTATTAAGCAAATGTATGACACCATAACCATCCAAAACCGGCATCATAATATCACAAATAATCAAATCGGGTTTAACCTGTTGTGCAATTTCCACACCTACTTTGCCATTTTCGGCCTGCAGTACTTTATAATTTGCAAGTTCCAAAATTTCCGCTGTATTTTCTCTCACATCCTGGTTGTCTTCTATCAATAATATTGTTTTCATAATACAAAATTTTATTCCTCTATGTTTGGTAATGTTATAGTAAAAGTAGTTCCTACGTTAAGCTCACTTGTAAACTCTATTTTACCCTTCATGGATTCAACATATTTACTCACAATATTCAAGCCCAGGCCTGTCCCCTGAATATTGGTCACATTCTTAGCTCTAAAAAATCGTTCAAACAAATGCTCCTTTTCCTCTTCCGGAATTCCGATGCCCCGATCAGTTACCACCAAAATTAGTGCTTCGCCTTTAACTTCCGTTGTTAGCTGAATGGCTTTTTCTTCCGCAGAAAACTTAATCGCATTTGAGATAAGATTCAACAAAATGTTTCTTACCATTTGTTTATCAAAATACGCCTCTTCTTCTCCCAGATGTTTATAATTGATTTTTTGCCCTACCTTCAATATGCCCCTTATTTCATTTAATACTTCTTCAGCCAATGCCTTAACATTGCTCTTAAATATTTGCGAGAAAACCTTTCCTTCTTCTAATTTTTCCGCCGACAAAAAATCATTAAGGATAAGAGTCATATTTGTTACCGCCGATTTCACTCTGTCTACGTGTTTAGTTATTTTAGGGTCCCCGTCGTTGTATTTATTAATTAACGACACTGAGGACAATATAGTACTAAGAGGGGTTCTGAATTCGTGAGACGCCATCGTTACAAACCTTGATTTCATGTCGTTTAACTCTTTCTGTTTTTCAAGGGCCTCACTTAATTGATCCTTCGAATTTTCTAACTCAAGTAAGGCCTCATGAAGAACTTTTGTTCTCTCCACAACTTTTTTCTCAAGCTCCGAAGCCAAGTTTTTAATATTTTCTTCCTGCTGCTTTCTCTCTGTTATATCAATGATAAACGCAATAATAAATATTTCGTCCCTTAATTTGTATTGCGAAAGACTTATTTCCACAGGAAACTCAGTGCCATCCTTACGAGAAGCGAACAAATCCATATTTTTACCCATTGACCTCGGGTGCGGATTCTTATTATAACCCTCTCTGTGCTTATGATGCGAGACCTTATATTTGGATGGAACAAGGTCTTCTATTGTTCTACTCAGCAAATCCCCAGACGAATAACCAAAAAGCCGCTCCGCGCTGGGATTAGCCCTTATTATTTTACCAGTCTCATCGGAGATGATAATACCTTCGGTTGCATATTCAAACAGCGCGTTTAGACTTTCCATGAGAAAATTGTTTTCAGTGTCTAAGTTACTCATTTCGCCATTTCTATGCTACAATTTCGCTTCTTTTGTTTACTGCATTTAAAACGTCCATGAACAAAATGTGTTAGTAAACAAAATTGCCAATTCTAAAAAAAACAGCACTGATAAAAGTCATGATTTCATCAACTAAAACAATAGCAGAATACCGAACTTCCCGTCATATTGGCATACCTGTTGTAAACTCAGAAATGACCGCTTAGGAACTACAAGAAAACCTAAAAGATGATTCGGATTATGAGTAAATATTCTTGGAAATAAGAGAGGAAAATGGATATCGATTCAAAACAAAAAAATTATCCGTAATTGATGAAAACAAGTTGTCACCCCCTTTAACAAAAACACGTCGCGAAGTAGCATATTCGTCTGATAAAAATCAATTAAAAAAATGACGCGGTTCATAAACAAAACTTCAACATCTGCCTACCTTTGTTACAACAAATAATTGTTTAATCTAAAAAACAAAAGCAATGAGCAACTTAATCAAAAATAATGGAAATCTATTTCCATCCGTACTGTCAGATTTTTTCGGTGCTGACAAGTTTTTTAACAACCCTTGGCTCGAAAAAGAACTCGAGCGAACACCTCCTGCCGTTAATATAAAGGAGACCAACAAAGAATTCGATATCGAATTTGCCGCACCTGGATTTGAAAAAAAGGACTTCAACGTAAAAGTTGAAGACAATGTAATGACCGTTAGCGCTGTGAAAAAAAACGAAAGTAAAGAAGAAAATGAGCGTTTTACACGAAAGGAATTTTCTTCTAGCTCATTTTCCCGCTCATTCACCTTACCGCAGAACGCTAACACAGACAAAATTGATGCAAAATACGTCGATGGGATTCTGAAACTAATTGTTCTGAAAAAAGAAGATACAAAGGCATCCAATAAAAAGGAAATAAAGGTTAGCTAAAAAATAAAAATAGGTTGGATAAACCCAGTCATTTGGCTGGGTTTTTTAGTTAGGAATTTTTTTTGGATGGAAAACCTCGTTAATATAATAGCCTTATCCCTTTTTTGGCGTAGTACTTGAAACGGTTGGAGGATTTGGCTTTTCTCTTTTCTTCGTGCCCATCGCCGGTTTTTTCTTGATTTCGATTCGTTACTTGGGATTACAGCCTTATTTCATCTAACGAGCAACATTCCAAAAAAAATGCTCTTTAGGCGCATCACCGATAAGATACTAGTTTTAACTACTGGAATGCCTGCCGTTGGGTTTGTAATTACTCGACTTATTTTTATAAACTTTTCGAAAACCACGTTTTAGAATTAATACTTGGATCGTTTTTAATTCTATTGAGTTTAACCTTTTTAATTTTCAGAAAGTTAGTTGCTAAACCCACGCTATCCAATTCTATGAGCGAGGGCGCTCTTTCAGGATTTACTGGTGGCTTATTAGTAACGGGTAAAGCTATCAGAGGTCTCGCTTTAGCGCCATTTAACCCTGAAAAGTACATTTTTATAATATCTTCGGCCGTGATAGACCTGGGAATTAATTCCGCCAGAAGCGTTGTTTAGCTTATGAAGGGCTACCTGCATAAACAAGATTTGTATCTGTTAGCCGTTCTTTTTCTGTAAGCATTGTGGCCACTCTAATAGACAGAAAAATATTAGGGTATATTTCAGAAGAAAATTTAGAATTATTCTGTTAGCCCTCATACTAATTTTTGATATCAAACAATTATTGGGCAAAATAAAGGGATGAGAAAATTCTTAGACTCTCAGCGAAGACATCTTATCAATTCAGAAAAAAGAACTCAGCTTCAAAGAAATCTCTTCTTTCCCTGTTGCAAACATACTAACGCAAAATCAGCATCGGGACTTTTAAATGAAAAATCATCCGTTTTGTCATGCTTTTATGAAAGAGAGATTGAATGAAATTATGCTTTTTAGGATTCAAAATTAATAAATCTGTTTGATGGTTCTCAAAATAATCCAACAAGGTTTCCTGACTATTTTCTCTTGTCAATACGACCGTTTCATGTTTTACTTCTTCCAAATTACTCTCCATGAAATTATAGTTCCTTATTCTAAGTGGATCCTCTTCAGGGGAAGGTTTCTCTATATTAACCACTTCCAGTTTACTGTTAAATGAGATACTAAAGTCTTTAATATTTTCCAAAACACGACTTCCTTGCAAATTATCAATGTCACAAGCAAAAGACATTTTTTGTATTTTATGGTACTCTATTCCCTCGGGGACTATAAACAGAGGCTCGTTCCCTTCTCGCGCTATATCAAGAGTCGTGCTTCCAATTACCTTCTCTTTTATCTTACTCGCTCCGCCGGTAATACCCATGACAATGCCATCTACAGAATGTTCCCTCGCAACTATAGAAATTACGGTCCGCGCAATACCCATCCTACTGATACAAATTATCTCCCCTATCCCCTTTACCGAGCTTAATATTTCTTTCAATTCATCCAAACCTTTTTTCGAATACCTTTCCAAATCAGACAACATGTCTATTGAGGAGAGGTTATCGACACCCCCAGCAGGAAGACTATAAACGTTTAATAAAATTAATTTCGACTGAAACTCTCCCGCAAGATGCGCCGCATAGTATGCTGCGTTTTTAGCAGGACTTGAAAAATCTGTTGGCACTAAAATAGTTTTCATATTAAATTTTACTTGTTTTTTAACTCTGACCTATAATAATCGAGGATAAACATATCGAGATGTGTGATAGACATTCATCCTTAGTTCAAAGTTACAAGAGCATACGGAAGTACTATATGACATGTATTATATGTTAACATGACTTTGGTCACTAAACTCATTTAATCATTTGGTAATTTTGAACATCTTGCGACTATTTGCCCACATATTGTTGATTTGTTTCTTTTCATTTTCATTAAAGGCACAGCAAGCCAAGATAGGCCCGCATGGAGGAGTTTTGAAAATTAGCTCTAATTATAAGGTAGAAATGGTTGCTTGCTCCGAAAATTTTGAGATCTATATTTTTGATACTTTTATGAATCCAGTACTTAATTCGAATATCAGTGGAAGTGTAATTTACCGTTATAAAGACAAACCCGATAAAGCGGAGAAACTATATCATTGGGGTATTGAAGGTTTTTCTTTAAAAGGAGATGATAACTTTACGAATTGTACATTAACAGTTTATACTAGCGAAGCTCCACTTTCTGTTAATTTTGAAAATAATTTCAATTGTGTGTCTTACTAAATTTATTCTAGTTTAAAGGTTTCTCCCTTTTGAGGAATAGTAATTGTCTTATACCCTTCTGTTTCAAGCTTTTCTTTAAACTCAACCTTAGATTCCGTTTCCCCATGCACTAAAAAAATGTTTTTAACTTTCTCTTTACTTTGGCAAGAAAGATAGCGTAGCAATTCGCTGTAATCAGCATGAGCACTATAGGAGTGTATAACCTGAATGTCAGCCAACACCTTAAAAAACTCGCCGAAAATATGCACCTCTTTTTGTCCCTCTAACAACCTCGCTCCGAGGGTAAAAGGAGCGCAAAAACCAACCATCAGAATTGTGTTTTTAGGGTCGCTTATCGAGTTACGGATATGATGTTTCACTCGTCCGGCATCCGCCATACCAGATGCAGAAATAATAATACAAGGCTCTTCTATCTCATTCAACTCTTTGGATTCAGTTGAATCTTGAATGTAAGTCAAGTTATTAAATCCAAACGGATCAGGATCCTTTTTTATATATTCACGTAACTCCTCATTAAATGCTTCAGGATGCTTGCGCACTATTTCCGTTGCGCTAACTGACAATGGACTATCCACAAATATTTTAATATTTGGCAGCTTCCCTTCATTCTTTAGTTTATCAAGCACAAAAACTATTTCCTGCGTGCGCCCTAAACTAAACGCTGGTATTATCAATTTCCCTTTCTTTTCAACACAGGTATTTGCTACGACTTCTAAAAGCTTAACAGCCGCATCTTCTTGTTGATCATGTAATTTATCTCCATAAGTAGACTCACAGATAATGTAATCAGACTGTATAAATGGTTCTGGTGACTTCAAAAGTAAATCAGTATAACGCCCTACATCACCCGTAAAACTAAGAACCGTATTTTTGCCTTCTTCGTGAGAAGTGATGTGAACCGCTGCACTTCCAGTAATATGTCCTACGTCGCTAAAATGAAAGGACAGTTCATCATTGAGATAAAACTCGCTCCCATAAGGAAGGGGTTTAAATCTTTTTAGACATCGCTCAGCATCTTTAGTAGTATATAAGGGTTTTATTAACCCCAAATTCCTTTTTAATCTCCTTTTATTTATATATCGCACGTCACTTTCCTGAATGTGTGCACTATCCATGAGAAGAATTTCGCAGACATCAAACGTTGCGTCGGTGCAATGAATCTTACCCTTAAACCCCTCCTTGACAAGAAATGGCAAATTTGCGCTGTGATCAATATGTGCATGAGATAAAATCACAACATCAATTTCGGATGGATTAAA
>CALMND010000052.1 GCA_937868565.1 uncultured Bacteroidota bacterium
ATGTAAAAAGTTTTCTCGCGTTTACATGATTCTAAGGGAAAGTTATTCGCCCCGCGCTGCATCGTTACACTCACAGCATGTTCAGGAAAAGAAGAGCGGAAATAAATTGGCAATCCCATTCCGGTTTTGCAATCAAAGTGAGAGCATTGGCAAGTTATTTCAGATACAGTTTTAGTGGTTACCTCCAATCTCTCCGTTTAAAAAGGCAAAGTGCAAAATAATGGAACAAGCGCCAACTGATACACAGTTTCAAAAAGATGAACGTGTTTTTGTTTCCAAAAAAGCGATTGAAAAATTCGCAGATTTTGAAAAGGCATACTTGAGCATTCGCGAAAGGGAGAAGCGTGTTTTAAGCATCAAAGAAATTAAAAAACTCCCTTACCCTGATAAAAATAGTGGTGATTATGAACTGTGGAAAATCCGAAGAAAAAACATCAATCGTTTCCTGAAGCACCTTGCAGAGAAGGGAGAAGGCCTTAAGATTCTTGATATCGGCTGTGGCAATGGTTTTTTCAGCAATTTAATGGCCGGTAAAAAAAACAAAGTACTTGCTGTAGATGTAAATCTCACCGAACTAAAACAAGCGGCCTTTGCCTTTCCAAATCCCGATATTAAATGGTACTATGCAGATATATTAAGCGATACTCTACCCGAAAAAGGATTCGATTTGATAACCTTTTGTACTTCCTTTCATTATTTTGATAATCCTCCATTACTCTTAAAAGCTTGTTTATCTTTCTTAAAAAAGAATGGAGAGATTCATATCATTGACAGTCCATTTTACGATGAAGCTGGTAAAAATAGTGCCAAACAAAACAGCGAAAAACATTTTGAAAAAATGGAGGTGATGGAGATGAAAAATTACTATCACCACAATTCCTTTTCTGTATTGGATGGTTTCAACTATGAGTTTATGTATAGGCGTAAAAGTATTCTGAAAAGGGTATTGCGAATGAGTGATTCGCCTTTTCCCTGGATAGTATTGAAACAGTGATTTGTTACATACCATTTAGCCCAAGGAAACCAATAGTGGAGTATAGAAAAAACAGAATTTGCCAACAAAATTTTAATTCGAAGTGAGCGATTCTACTTTTTTATTATTTCATTTAACAATGTTCTTTTAAATGATGTTTCTTTTTCACTATTTTAGCTGGATTATTTTTAAAATTTTTGCATGAAAAGAAACTTTACTTACGCTGTACTTTTTTTTGTTACTCTTGCTCTTAGCAGTTCGTATATTATTAAAGATTCAAATGGAAAAGCAGGTTATACCGGTTCTCCCGGCGAACAAACTTGTTCAGGGGGAGGAGGCTGCCACAGCGGTGGTTCAAGCCCATCCAAAAGCGTTACCATCACGTCAACACCCTCGTTTTCACTAAATAAATATTATCCTGATACCGTTTATACGGTTTCTGTTACTGTAATTGCATCGGGCTTTAGTCATTTTGGTTTTGGCGCTGAAATTATAGATGTTAGCGGTGTTAATACAGGTACTATGCAACTACCAGGTTCAGGAGTTAAAATGCTAAACGCTTTTAATAGCCGGCGAAACGCTACCCACACCGCCCCAAAAGTTAGCACAGGTCAGGCCACCTTCACTTTTAAATGGATAGCTCCTCCCCTGGGAAGTGGTGATGCAATATTTTATGCCTGCGGTAATGCCGTTAATGGTAATGGCAACACAACAGGAGATTTACCCATACCATATTCTTATACAATAACGGAGGGAGTGGCTCCAACACCAACGATAAATACAGTTGAGGAAATCAACAATAATGTGATTTCTAAAGTTATGATTTTCCCAAACCCTTCCAATGGTTTAAGCACGATTTCATATAATCTTAAAGAAACAAAAACAATGAAAGTCGAACTGATTGACATTGGAGGTAAAAAAGTAAAAGATTTGGCCAGCGGTATTCAGTATGCCGGTGAACACTCCGAAGCCTTGAATCTTCAGGATGTTCCGAAGGGTGTTTACTTCGTGAAAATCTTGGCGAATGAGCAAAAAATCTCGCAGAAATTAATAACGGTTAATTAGAAGCCATCTCAAAAATAAATTCAGGCTGCTTCGTCTCTTCAGACAGGAAGGGTTTGGCTTTGAAATCTATTTGGTCTCGACGGCACTCAATTATACAACCTGATTTGTTTTTTGAAAGAGGTTATAGTTATCACTCAAAAAAGTCACATTTGATTCACAAATATCTGCGCTATTTCAAGAAAGGTAGGATTACCAATAGAGTAATTTGTAAAACGGGTGGAGGCTTTACCACGGCCCAAATTCCATAAAGAACAATCAATGAAAAGCATCATTGCCCTCCTTGCCCAGAGAAGGTTTAGTATGAAACAAACTGTGAGAACAAGCCCTACTAAGTCATAACAGAATTTTTAATCGAGTGCAAAGACGTCACGAATGAGGCAAAAGGACTTCATTTATGCGCTTGGGCTCACATCATCTAGCGTTTATTCTAAAAGAATTTTCTGCCGAGGAGAAATTCCCTTTTCATTCATAACCTCAATAAAATAAGTGCCAGGAACAAGAGAACTCATATCTAGTTCATTTTTCGAAAAACGTAAATCTTTACTTAAAACTTTTTTACCACTCACATCAAAAACAAATAACTTCGCTTTACTAACTGAGGGCTCATTGAATTCAATAAATATTTTTGATTTACCGGGATTAGGATAAATCGTTATTTCGTAGGAATTAGTTTTATTAAGCCTTATTCCCACCTGACTGGTATCTGAAACATTTCCAAACGAGTATTCTCCAAGCATCATCGAGTCCAGCTCAATAAAGCCGGTTTTCGCACCGCTCTTTACTTTGTTAGCATACCTTAACCAAACCCAATCGTCAGCCGCATTTTTTCTATAAAACAAGCCAACACTATCGCCGTTAGAAATAGTCAACAAGGTATCCATGTAGGCATAAGTACCCGAAAGAGCTTTGGTTCCATCGTAATTAAATCTGATTTTAGAAGCGAAGCCTGACGATAAAATCCCTTCCACTTTCCAAAAGTGCTGGTTGGATAATTTGTGATTTTTGGTGTTATTTTTAAATGGGTCGGGTTTCACATAATTGTGTATTACTCTAACCAGAGAAGAATCTAAACCCTTATTTTGAACGGCCATAAATACTTTTCCTAAAGAAAAAGAAAGATTCCCTGCTGCTTTAATAGTTTTTACCTCATGCGAAGTCGCATCACTAATTTTATTATCGTAATTCAAGGCACAATAAATGGGTGAGAAAGGAACAGCTATTGTAAATTGAGTGGTTGCACCAGACATCACAATTTGTTTCACGAATTTCGTCCAGTCGTTTTTAAAGAAAGTTAATTCAAGAGGTACATTGTTATGCAGACCAGAAGCACCAAATAATTTTTGTTTGATTGAAACCACCGCATTAAAACTCCCAGGAGGACTTTGAAAGTACTTTACCGAATCAACTGCAAAATGTGACCAACCTCCGGCAAAAATCCAGTTATTAAAAAAGTCGGTTAAATTCTGCCCACTGGAAGTTTGAAACAAATTTCTAAGCTCAATACTATTTATACTTTTAAGTGCGTTTTGTTGCATAGTATATTTACACGCATTAAAAAAATCTGTATCACCCATGTAGCCTCTTAAAGTATGCGCCACATCCGCTCCTTTTTTGTAAACGTGGTCTCCGTATGTAACGCTATGGGGTATGCCACTTATCGCTCTGAAGCCTCCTTCTTTTTTATGAAGAAAATGTAACAAATCGTCATGAACACTTTTTACTTTATTCAAATAAGTTGTTTTACCATACTGCCACTCCAAAAACATGTAACTGCTAAATGTTGCCATGCCTTCATTTATCCACATATCCTCTTGGGTTTCACAGGTAATTAAGTCTCCCCACCAATGATGCGACAATTCATGCGCCATTAAATCCGACTCGTAGGTCAGATTTCCAATAAAAGCGCGGGGATATGAAATATTCGTGGCGTGCTCCATGGCTCCACTATTGAATGGGACCAGACAATATCCAAAACGATTCCAGTTATAAGGTCCGAAATAGTTTTCGAAACCGTTGATGCAACTTTTAAGATTCACAAAACCTGCTTTCATGGCGCTGGTATCGGAAGCCACAGCAACAAGTGTAATGGGCTTGATTCCTGTCAATGTATTAACAGTCCAGTTTACTTTTGTATAATTAGCCAAAGCTACACTTGCGAGATAAGTTGGAATCTCTTCATTCAAAATCCATTTGCGCGTTCTATTTAATCCCGTCACCACATCCGAAATTAACTGCCCATTGCAATAAGCGCGACGGGCTGTATCTGAGGTTATGTTGAACTCGTATTTACTTCTCTCTACAAAATTATCGAAACATGGAAACCAAACACGTCCGTAATTATGAGGCTTTGCACCAAAACCAACGCCTAAATTGTAAGCATATTGAGCATTTTGAGTATTATCAAAATAAAACCCTCCCCAGCCCGTTCCGTCAATTTGTGGAGTGCCATGATAGTAAATTATGAAAACAGAAGTATCAATTGTGTTTTTAGCGGCAGCAAAATTTATCTTTAATATCGTATCGTTGTAAGTATAAGTACGTAATGAATTATTTTCTTTTACAGAATCAATAAAAAGCTTTAGAAGGTCAAAACGAATAAAAAGTCGGTTGTTTAATTTAGGAGCAAAGCGGATCTGAGTATTTCCTTTAAGAACAGGATTTGACACATCACCAATTTCGAGGTTGATCGTATATTTTAATACATTAAAGGTATCGCTTCTAAGATTTTCAGGGGAGTTATAAATGGGAGCAGTAATTTTAGAGCTCTTGTTTAACTGACAAGCCAAAGGTTGCGCCAGCGCCTGTTGCAAAGAAGCCAACGCAAAAAAGCATCCAATAATTTTTTTGAAAATAGGTTTAATTCGCATAGTTAAAGATAATAAATTACAGAGAGATTAAGCGAAAGAGTTTAGAGGTTTTTGGAAAACGCCATCCATTACTTAATTCGTTATTACAAACTCTTTAGTGGATAGAGATTTAATGACTCTTAACCTTTCGATTATTTTATTATTTTCGAAGCGTTAATTTTAAACATGAGAGGTTTTTTACTGATTTTTTTAATAACCTTTAGTATACAAAGTTTTGTTAGAGGGCAGTGTTCATTCACTCTAACAACTGCTGTAACTAACGCGCCCTGTAATGGTTCTCAAGGAAGTGCTACCGTTACAGCTTCCGGCGGAACAGCTCCCTATAGCTATACCTGGTCAAGTGGCCCTACATCATCTGTCGAACCTACGCTATTACCCGGAACATATACCGTTAGAGTAACCGACGCAACGCCATGCAGCGAGACAGCGACTGTAATAATTACAGGTTCATTAACAGCATCAACGGCCACCAGAAGCCCACTTTGTAATGGAAACAACGGAAGCGCAACGGTTACTGCTTTCGCTGGTACGGCTCCCTATACATACACTTGGTCAAGCGGCCCTACGTCGTCTGTTGAGCCTACACTATTAGCTGGAACTTATACGGTAAAAGTAATTGATGCGACTGCTTGCAGTGTCACAAAAACAGTAACAATTACACAACCTTCTGCATTGGTAACATCAACGGCTGCAACTATTCCACTCTGCAATGGCGCTCAAGGAAGCGCTACGGCAACAACTTCTGGCGGAACACCCCCCTATACTTATACTTGGTCTAGTGGCCCTACATCATCCATTGAGCCTACCCTTTTTGCAGGAACCTATACTGTAAAAATAACCGACGCAAATAATTGTAACCATACAAAGTCTGTAACAATTACACAGCCTTTAGCATTGGTAGCATCAACTGCTGTAACAAGCGTGTTATGTTTTGGAAATTCTACCGGCGCTGCAACAGTTACAGCATCAGGGGGCACGGCGGGCTATAGTTATTTATGGAGCGGAGCGCAAACCACATCTGTTATTAGCGGACAGGCATCGGGAGTAAAAACCGTAACTATAACGGATGCTAACAGTTGTACAATTTCTGCCATAGCAACCATTACTCAACCGGCCAGCGCACTATCGACATCAACTGCCGTAACAAACGTGTTATGTTTTGGAAACTCTACTGGCGCTGCAACGGTTACAGCATCTGGAGGCGCGGCGGGCTATAGTTATTTATGGAGCGGAGCGCAAACCACATCTGTTATTAGCGGACAAACTTCAGGCGTGCAAACTGTAACTGTTACCGATGCTAACAGTTGTACAATTTCTGCCATAGCAAACATTATTCAACCGGCCAGTGCACTATCCACATCAACTGCCGTAACAAACGTGTTATGTTTTGGAAACTCTACCGGCGCTGCAACGGTTACAGCATCGGGAGGCGTGGCCGGCTACAGTTATTTATGGAGCGGAGCACAAACCACATCTGTTGTTAGCGGACAAACCGCGGGAGTAAAAACGGTAACTATAACCGATGCTAATAGTTGTACTATTTCTGCTGTAGTAACTATTACTCAACCGGCCAGCGCTTTATCAACATCAACCGCCGTAACTAATGTGTTATGTTTTGGAAACTCTACCGGCGCAACGACAATAACAGCTAGTGGTGGAGTTATAGGCTATACTTATTTGTGGTCGAGTGCACAAACAACTTCTGTTATCTCAGGACTGAATGCAGGGGTAAGAACCGTTACTGTTACAGATGCGAATGGATGTACAAGAACAAATACAGTAACAATATCGCAACCAGCTTCAGCTCTCGTTACATTAACGGTAGTAACAAACGTGTTATGTTTTGGAAACCCTACTGGCGCTGCAACGGTTATAGCATCTGGTGGGACGACAGGTTATACTTATTTATGGTCAAGCGCACAAACGTCTTCTGTTATCTCCGGATTAAACGCAGGAGTCAGAACTGTTACGGTTACGGACGCAAATGGGTGTATTTCTACAAATACAGTAACGATTACTCAACCACCTAGCGGAATTACTACATCAACCGCCGTAACTAATGTTTTATGTTTTGGAAATTCAACAGGCTCAGCAACAATTACTCCGAGCGGAGGTATAGGCCCGTATTCGTACTTATGGAGCACTGCTGGTACCGCTTCGGTTATTAGTGGTTTAAATGCTGGAGTTACAACGGTTACTGTAACAGATGCGAGTGGCTGTACCTCTACAAATACAGTAACCATTACTCAGCCTGCGGCTCTAACATTAACTATTACTTCAGCAACAGCAACTGTATGTGCAGGCAGCGCAATTTTATTAACTGCTAATGTAGCTGGTGGAACCGGAGCAATAACATATACTTGGAGTAATGGTCCAAATACAACAACCATTTCTGTGAACCCAATAACTAGCACATCATATAGCCTTAATATTTCTGATGCTAACGGTTGTGCAGCAAATGCTAATACAACTGTAACTGCAATACCGTTACCCACCATTTCTGCAAACAGTGGTACAATTTGTAGCGGCAATTCTTTTACCATTACGCTAAGCGGTGCAAACTCCTATACCGTGCAAGGCGGAAGTTCAATTGTAAGTCCATCAACAAACACGACCTATACCGTTGTCGGTATAAGTGCGGCAGGATGTGTTAGCGCAAACAATGCAACAAGTAATATAACAGTATATTCTAACCCAACAATAACAGTAAACACTGGTACAATTTGTTTAGGGAATTCATTTACTATTACACCGAGTGGGGCAAACACCTATACTATACAAGGGGGTAATGGAGTGGTCAGTCCAACAACGAATGCGACCTATACTGTTGTTGGAACTGGATCCAACGGTTGTATTTCCGTGACTTCGGCTACAACTAATGTTACTGTATACACTAACCCAACCATAACAGTTAATAGTGGTACAATTTGTAACGGCAGTTCTTTTACTATTACGCCCGGCGGCGCAAACACCTACACCATACAAGG
Organism: uncultured Bacteroidota bacterium; assembly: GCA_937868565.1. GTDB lineage: Bacteria > Bacteroidota > Bacteroidia > B-17B0 > Aurantibacillaceae > Aurantibacillus. Next base: position 7,893 of record CALMND010000052.1, read on the forward strand.
TGGAAGTGCTATAGTTAGTCCAGTCGCTAACACAAGTTATACAGTTGTTGGCACCAGCACCACGGGATGTGTAAGTGCTGGCACCGCTACAAGCAATATAACGGTAAACGCAACACCAACCATAGTCGCAAACAATGGTAGTATTTGCACTGGGCAATCGTTTACAATTATTCCTTCGGGAGCAAATGCTTATACCATACAAGGTGGAAGTTCGGTGGTGAGCCCAACGGCCAATTCAAATTACACTGTTGTTGGAACAGGAACTAACGGTTGTTTGAGTGCCAACATTGCAACCTGCAGTATAAATGTAAATACTAACCCAACGATAGCGGTAAGCAGTGGTACAATTTGCGATGGTAGTTCCTTTACAATTAATACAAGTGGCGCAAACACCTATACCATACAAGGGGGTAGTGCAGTCGTTACACCAACAACAAATGCGACCTATACCGTTGTTGGAACAGGAACCAATGGCTGTCTTTCCGTAACTTCGGCTACAAGCAATATCACGGTATACTCTAAACCAACAATATCCGTAAACAGCGGCGCAATTTGTAAGGGTAGTTCGTTTACAATTACCCCAGGGGGCGCGAACACCTACACTGTTCAAGGCGGAATTGCCGTAGTTAGTCCGGCTGCCAGCACAAGTTACACAGTTGCTGGTACGAGCACAGCAGGGTGCGTAAGCACTAATATGGCTACAAGTAACGTAACTGTAAACCTAAACCCAGTACTAAATGTTGGTAACGATATAGAGTTAAACTTAGGATCAAGTTATCAGTTTAATCCAACTCAAACAGGAGCAGTCTCCTATACCTGGTCTCCGGGCGATTATTTAGATGCGAATAGCATTATTAGCCCGATTACAACACCACAAAACGACATTACATATACGTTAACAGTTCAGTCGGCTAATGGCTGCTTAGCCATTGATGATATAAATGTTAAAGTAATTGCCAGTTTGGTAATCGCAAACTATATGAGTCCGAATGGTGACGGTCAAAACGATACTTGGAAAGTAAGCGCTCCTTTATTAATTAAAGACTATGGTATTAACATCATTGACGGTTATGGACGCAATGTCTTTAGCAAAAGCAAAGAATATAATAACGAGTTTGATGGCAAACTGAATGGTGAAGATTTGCCCGACGGAACATATTATTATTTTATAAAAGATGGAAACAATGTGAAGTATAAAGGAAGCATCACCATTACTAAGTAACCCGAAAAAAAAAAAAAAAATGAAACTGTCTTTTAAAAATATAATCACACTTCTTACTTTGTTCTGTGTTGCTTTTATAAGTGCGCAACAAAACAGTTTGTATAACACCTACAGCCTCGATCTTTTGCAATTAAACATGGCTTATGCCGGAGCAGGATGTACTGAGGCTAATTTGCATTACAGAACGCAATGGTTGGGGCTGAAAGATGCTCCAAAGGTATTTCAGGTCAACGCACACACCCCTTTGGGCAAAAGTCATGGTTTGGGCTTAAGGATGGACTCACAATCGTATGGCATATTAAATATACTTGGAGCCACAATAGGTTATAGCTACAAAGTAAAACTCAACGAAACGAATAAACTGCATTTTGGAGTTGGGGCAGGCTTTTCACAAGCCACACTTAATGGCGCCAAAGCTACAGTAATTGATATGAGTGACGTTACCCTAAATAATAACAATAAACAAACTGCAAATGGTTTTGATAGTGAATTCGGTGCCATGTTTATTGGTAGTAAATTAAAGGCGGGGTTATCAGTATTGCATTTATATAACAGCAATCCGAGTTTTGCTGGAACTAATTCGTTTAAAACTCTCCCGCAGGTCAATTCGCAGGTGTCTTACGTTTTTAATAAAGACAGCAAGTTTGAAATAGAGCCATGGTTACTAAATCGCTACACGATTAAAGGAAACAATATTATCGAAGCAATGGTAAATATTAAGTACAATAAAACGCTTTTGCTTGGGGCGGGTTACAGAAGCAATTACGGAATGATGGTATTGTTGGGCGCAAAAATTGGCAATATAAAATTAGGTTACAGCTTTGATTACGGAGCTAACAAAAATGCTACAAATCTAGGATCGTCGCATCAGATTATGCTAGGTTTTACTATGTGTCGTGCTGCAAAACCAGAACTTACGGCTGAAGAACCAACGGTCGCAATCCAAACAACTGTTTCTCCCATAGAAGCGGTTGACTCGGAGCAGAAAAAATCAGAAGAAATTAAAAAAGAGGAACTGGTTATAAAGGAAGAGCCAAAAAAGGAAGAACCCGCAAAAGAAGAACCTAGGAAAGAGGGAGTAGTAGTAAAAGAAGAGTCAGCAGAGCAGAAGGTTATAAAACAAGCCCCAAAAACCGACGTTATTGAAGCTCAAGATGCATTGGCTCGAATTAATAGAATAGCAGAGGGAGTGATTTTTGAGTTTAATAAATCGAAGTTGGATGCAATAAATCATACAAAACTCGATGAAATAGCTAGCATAGTTAACGATTCACCAGAACTCAAAATTAACATTATTGGTCATACTTGCAGTATAGGTAGCAAAGAAGCTAATGGCTTTCTTTCAGTAAGCAGGGCCACTTATGTTCGTGATGAACTGGTTAAGCGCGGTGTAAACCCGAAAAGATTAAAGCGCAGTATAGGCGCGGGCTCTGAAAGAAATCTCTATAATAATACAGATCCTGTAGAACAACTTAAAAACCGAACGATAAGGTTTGAGAGAGCTCAATAATAGAGTGCCTGTTAAACTTCGGTTTACTATAATGCCGGGCTACATGTAATTTGTTGAACTCAAATAATTTGTGATATAGTCACTCACGCCGTTTTCCAGACTAGTGAATTTTTTCGAGTAACCTACCGAGATAAGTTTTTGCATATCAGCCTCAGTAAAATATTGGTATTTATCACGAATATCTACTGGCGTATCTATGAATTCAATAGTTGGTTTTAGGTTAAGAGCAGCAAAAGTAGCATTTGCCAAATCTAAAAATGTGCGAGCTGTTCCACTACCTAAATTATAAATGCCGCTTTTTGTTTTTTTAGAATATAAAAACCAAATCACTTCTACCACGTCTTTTACGTAAACAAAATCACGTAGTTGTCCCCCGTCAGAGTAATTTGGGTTATGAGATTTGAATAACTTTACTTTTCCAACACTTTTAATCTGATTAAAAGCATGAAAAATCACAGAAGCCATTCGGGCTTTGTGGTATTCGTTCGGGCCATACACATTAAAAAATTTCAAACCCTGCCAAGAAGGAGGCGCTTGTTTTTCATCCAGCACCCATTTGTCAAAATCATTTTTACTATCACCGTACGGATTTAACGGCTTCAATAAATGAATTTTAGATTCATCATCTGAATATCCAAACTCCCCCAACCCATATGTTGCGGCTGAAGAGGCATATATAAAAGGAATCTGATGTAGAGCACAAATTTTCCAAAGACTCTTGGTGTAATTTAGATTCAAGGAATTAAATATAGACACATTAAATTCAGTAGTATCAGTTCGAGCTCCTATATGAATGACA
>CALMND010000053.1 GCA_937868565.1 uncultured Bacteroidota bacterium
ACATGAACGCCAAGTTCTTCAACCTCTTTGTCTGACTTACATCCTAAGTCAAGAAAAATATTCTTCATAGTTGGCGTCTCTTCTTTAGCCGCATCGCGTACATGAATGGCCGGCCAGCCAAAAACGGCATGAACAATACCCTTTTCGGTATGAATGTGAACCCTTTTCGAAGGAGCAATTTGGTGATCGCTGCCTCCATTTCGCCGTAGGTAAATAAAACCGTCTTTTGTAATATAATGCACAAACCAACTAATTTCATCGGCATGAGCCTCAATAACTACTTTGTAAGCTGCTTTCGGATTAATAACACCCACCGCAGTTCCATAAGTATCTACAAAATACTCATCAATATATGGCTTCAAGTAATTTAGCCATATTTTCTGCCCACTGCTTTCAAAACCTGTGGGAGAGGTATTATTTAAGTACTCGTATAAAAATTTTTTAGAATCATTATTTAGAATTGATTTATGCTTTGATTTGGACATAAGAATTAAATGTTTTAAAAACTAAATTAACGCAAAATAAACGAAATTTAAAAGGGGTTTTTGCTTATCAGGTACAAAGAATGACCCTAATTTTCATTAAATCTAAAAAGAGAAAAGAATTATTTTTTCTTTTTTTCCTTTTTCCATGTTTTATACTCCTCTTGTTGCTGAGGCCTGAAAGCAGGTATTCTTCGCAAAGGTTCGCAAGGTTTAAGAGTCGCATAACATTCAGAAGGTAGTTTTTGATAGAGTTGCGTACCTTTGGTTTTCCATTGTAGCATTTCATCACTTACATCTTTTATTATTTTGGCTGGATTTCCAACTAAAAGTTTTCTGTTTTCAACGACCATTTCGGCTGGAACCATGCAAAGTGCACCAACAATGCATTCGTCACCAATGACGACATTGTCCATAATCACACTGTTCATTCCGATTAACGAATTTTTTCCGATAGTTGCTCCGTGAATAATGGCTCCATGGCCAATATGAGCAGACTCTTTAAGTAAAACGGTTGTTCCTGGAAACATATGAATGGTACAATTTTCCTGAATATTGCAGCCGTCTTCAATTATAATCTGGCCCCAATCGCCACGTATGGCTGCACTCGGACCAACATAAACGTTTTTCCCTATGATAACATTACCCGTAACTGTTGCATTGGGGTGTATAAAAGAACTTCGGTCAACAACAGGTTTGTAGCCATTAAATTCAAATATATTAGCCATAGTTTCTTTTTGTTCTCGTAAAAATAGCGGTTTAAATTATAAAACCAAGCTTTAAAAAAGGGTAAAATAAATTACTACAAAACGTAGCAATATATAGCTACTATATGTAGTAATTTTGATGAAACAAAAACAGGTATTATGAAAAATCAAGTATCATCAGGCAATCCTTCCACTTTTCAGGAGTTGATCAGTTTTAGAAACATTCTTAGCGGTAGCAAATATTCTGAAAAACCGTTACTGAAAAAAACGGAAAGCACTTTAAGATTGGTTTACCATCTTGAAAAGCAATTGCTAAATAAAGATTAATTAAAAGTTGGTTTAAACTCTTTAGGAAATTTAAACAATTATTTCGTCCATGTCCTTATTAAAGAACTTGAACTCCATAATACCCTGGCTCGAAACTCCTTGCACCTTCACCCATTGTTTGTGTTCAAAATACCATTTCCATTGAAGGCTTCTGAATAGGCCTCCTTTTTTAATAAAAGCCTCTATATAAGGGTGAATGTTAAGCGTAATGTTCTTAAGGTTTTGTTCTTTAATGATATAAGCCAGCGTGTTGCTGATTTGGTCGACAAATAAAATACTTGGTTGTACTTTTCCAGTTCCGCCACAACCCGGACAAGTTTCGAGCACCTCTACATTTACCTCGGGTCTTAAGCGCTGACGCGTAATTTGAATAAGGCCAAATTTACTGGGAGGCAAAATATTATGTTTCGCCCGGTCGCTTTTCATCTCTTCTTTTAACTTATCATAAAGCAACTTGCGATTCTCTGCATTATGCATGTCGATAAAATCGACTACAATAATACCACCCATATCACGCAGCTTTAACTGACGTGCCACTTCAACGGCCGCTTCCAGATTTACATCAAAAGCGTTTTCTTCCTGAGTGCTTTCACTTTTAGCACGATTACCACTATTTACGTCAAACACATGAAGCGCTTCGGTATGCTCAATCACAAGGTAGGCCCCACTTTTCATATGCACGGTTTTTCCAAACAAACTTTTTATTTGTTTTTCAATTCCATGTGCATCAAAAATGGGAAGTTTGCCACTATGAAGTTTTAAAATATCCAGTTTGTCAGGCGCAATGGTTTTAATGTAGGTCTTTAGGTCTTCATAAACGGTTGTGTCATTCACATGAATGGCGTTAAAACTCGCATTTAAAAAATCCCGAAGAATGGCGTTCGTTCTATCTACTTCTCCCAAAACACGCATGGGAGGTTGCGAAGTCTTTAGGGCTTTATAGCACTCGTCCCAGCGATTAGTTAAATCATTCAAGTCCGCTTCAAGTTCTACCACCGATTTGTTTTCGGCAACCGTTCTTACAATAACACCAAAATTTTTAGGTTTAATTTTTTGCATTAATTCCTTCAAACGATTTTTCTCTTCAAATTTTCTGATTTTTGAGGAAACTGAAATTTTATCTGAAAATGGAATTAAAACAAGATACCTGCCCGCAAGACTTATTTCAGTTGTGATTCGAGGGCCTTTTGCGCTAATGGGTTCTTTGGCAACCTGCACCAGTAAGTTTTGTCCGGATTTAATTATTTCATTGATTTTACCGTCCTTTTTTATCTCAGGCTCACTTTTAAAGTACATGAGATTACTCACGTTTTGTTTTCCGTTTTGCGTTTGCACAACGTACTTCATCAACGAGAGAGCATGAGGACCTAAATCGAGATAATGTAAAAAGGCGTCTTTTTCGTATCCAACATCCACAAAGGCCGCATTAAGTCCGGTCATTACCTTCTTTGCTTTTCCTAAGTATATATCGCCTACCGAAAACCTTGAATTATTTTTTTCACGGTGCAACTCTACTAGCCGTTTATCATTTAGCAGAGCAATTACAACTTCGTTAGGCGTGGAATTAATTATTAATTCTTGATTCACGCACGTAATGTTTTAATTTATAAATATATTATTCAGTAGAGTCAAATTAGGTCTGCAAGTAACAAGAGGGCAAACCAAATCCTAATCAAAACTGTTTGATAGTATTCTATTGATAACGAAACGGGTTGGCTCTCATAATTTGAGGCCAAAACAGCTTTTTAAAAATAGTCCGATATCGGCTTATTCTACTTCTTTTTGTGACGGTTCTTTCTCAAACGTTTTTTACGTTTGTGTGTCGCCATTTTATGTCTTTTTCTCTTCTTTCCGCTTGGCATAATATTTATTTTTTAATTGTTATTTAATTTTAATTGTTTTATGTACTTATTTATTTCCAACTGCACAGTTATATCTTTTGTCTTTACTGCGTATTTTTCCAAAACCTCAATCGCTTTTATCCGATCATTTTGTCTTTCATAAGCATCGGCCAAGTGCAAGTATGCCTCTATGTAATTACTGTCTATTTCTAGCACCTTGTTAAATCTCCTAATCGCTTTATCTGCCTGACCACTTTTAACAGAGAAAAAAGCAAAAGCTAACTGCAATTTAACATTATTGCTATCTGCTTTTTCCACTTCCTTTAACTGGGTAATCCCTTTCATTGGATCAGAAGTGCCTTCAACATAACACGAGGCCAGCATTATTTTTGCGTCGTTGTTTTTTGAGTCTTTTTTCAATCCCTTGTTAAAACAACGAATGGCGCACTTATAAAGAAGTGGAATTTCCGTCTTATCCTGAGAAAACTGCACAGCGTAATAATACCGGTTCCCCGCCTTAAACCAATTTTCAGCATCATCCTTTAGGGCCGCAACTTTCTCCACAAAGTAAGATGCTAAGTCGGGTCGTTTTAAACGATCAAATTTTGCACTTAAACTATCAAATTTTTTTTCTTCAATGAGTTTTTCTAAAACCTGTTTTTGCGAAAGCTCGATGTTCTTAAGAGCCAGGCCCAGATAAATATCGAGGTTAGCATTGGAAAAATCTACCTCGCTTGCATCTGAGTTCTGCTTTAACTCAACGTTCTGAGGAATTGTTTTCGGAGCAATATATAAAAGAACGAAAATAATGAGCGCGCCTGCAATTAATAGTACCTGCGTTTTTTTAGCGCTCATTACCTTTTAATTAATCCAAGTTTTTTGGCAATGGTTCAGCTGTTTTCACATTTCGCTTCACTCTGTCCGAAAATGTTTTTGCTGCTTTAAAAGCAGGAATATAATGAGCAGGAATTACAACTGTAGTGTTTTTAGAAATATTGCGGCCAATTTTCTCCGCTCTTTTTTTCACAACAAAGGTTCCAAACCCTCTTAAATACACATTTTTACCCTCTACCATTGAGTTGCGAATTGTCTTCATAAACGCCTCAATTGTAGCCTGAACAGCCATTTTTTCAATACCTGTTTTTTCTGAAATTTCATTAACTATATCTGCCTTAGTCATTTTACAAACTGTTTAAAATCAATTAATTATGTTTTAAAACGGGCAGCAAATATACCACTATTATTAAGAATTGAAAATTTTTTTTGAATTTAACTCCTTTAAGTCTTAAAAGGCCATATAAATGGAGTAATTTCGGGATTTTATGGACACTTGGTTTAGCAAAAAAATACTAAAATGGTACCAAAATAATGAAAGAAACTTGCCTTGGCGGAATCAAAAAGATCCTTATAAAATTTGGCTTTCAGAAATCATTTTACAGCAAACCCAGGTAAACCAGGGACTAGACTATTATAACCGTTTTGTAGCTAAGTATCCAAACGTAACTAAACTAGCAAAAGCACCTCAGGATGAGGTTTTAAAGTTGTGGGAAGGCTTAGGCTATTATTCAAGGGCTCGTAATTTACACGAAAGTGCTAAAATTATTGTTAGTGATTACAATGCAATTTTTCCACGAAGTCACTCCGAAATAAAAGCACTTAAAGGGATAGGAGATTACACCGCCGCTGCTATTGCGAGTTTTGCATTTGATTTGCCCTATGCCGTTGTAGATGGAAATGTTTATAGGTTGCTCAGTAGGGTTTTCGGTATAAGAACTGCTATTGATACTTCGCCGGCTAAAAAAGTTTTCTTTACACTAGCCCAAAGCTTACTCGATAAGAAAAAACCAGCCACCCACAATCAAGCCATTATGGAGTTTGGATCGCAGTATTGTAAACCGGTCAATCCCAATTGTGCCTGTTGTATTTTTAGCGACAAGTGCTTTGCTTTTAACAATAATCTAGTTTCGCAACTGCCTTTAAAGTTAAAAAAAACGAAAATAAAAGACAGATACTTTAACTACCTTGTAATTGTTGATAAAAGTGGCAATGTTCTTATAAACAAAAGAAGTAACAACGATATTTGGAAAGGTTTATATGAGTTCTGCCTTTTGGAAACTAAAAGCGCCGCAAGCTTGCCGCAGGTATTAAACGAAATTAATGTTAAAAACCTCTTAAAGTCACATTTTGGAATAAAACATGCTTCAAAAACCTATAAACATGTGCTTAGTCATCAACATCTGCATACAACTTTTTATGTTATTACTGTTTCACGAAATTTTATGCCATCTCAAACAAAAGTTAATTTAAACGCAATTAAGAAAATAGCCTTTCCAAGACTAATAAGTAAATTTTTAAATGAGTACGATTTAAAAAAAATATTATAAATTTGATAAAATTATAACTAATAAATACTCTAAGTTTGCTATAGAAGAACTCCATGATGGTTTTTCAGTAGAGCACAAACCGACTAATTATTTGCAACCTTAAAACAATAAAAATATACTATGAAAAAAATTCTCACCATAATATCAATACTCGTTTTGAGTAATTTCAGTCTTATTAAGGCGCAAATATATACCGCAAAAGATGGTGCTACCAACATAAGTTTTTATTCAGAAGCCCCTTTAGAGAACATCGAAGCCGTTAATAAAAGCGCTTCGGTAGTTTTCAAATCGTCTACCGCCGATTTGCAGATGAGCATAAGCATTCAAAATTTTAAATTTAAAAATGCTCTTATGGAAGAGCACTTTAATGAGAATTACATGGAAACGGAGAAATATCCAAAATGCGTGTTTAAAGGGAAAATTAATGAGCCTGTCGATTACACTAAAGACGGGGAAAACAAAGTTACCGTTACTGGCAAACTTGAATTGCACGGAGTAACAAAAGAGGTTACAATTAATGGTACTTTAACCAAAAGCGGAGTCGAATTCAAATTGAATAGTAAATTCAAGATAAAAGTTTCGGATTATAATATTAAGGTTCCATCGATGTATGTGAAAAATATTGCCGAAACGGTTGACGTAACTTTTAATGCAGTGCTCGAACCATTTAAGAAAAAGTAATTCACATAGTATAAAAGATAATATGGTGTCAACAAAAAAAATTCTATTTCTTTTCGCCGCAACTTGTTTAAGTCGAATGGCTTTTTCACAGGATGACCTTTTAAGTCTTTTAGACGAAAAACCCGAAGCGCCGAAAAAAGTATACGCTACCTTTAAAACAGTTAGAATTGGGAATGCTCAAACCATCGAAACCGTAAAAAAGAAGCATTTGGACTTTAGAATAAGTCACCGTTTTGGAAATATCTATGATGCCACTATCAAAAATTCTATTAATAAAACGTTTCAAGATTTTATTGGGTTCGATAACGTAAGCGATGTGAGAATGAGTTTTGATTACGGCATTACGGACAACCTTACCGTTGGTATAGGAAGAAGTAAAATAAATAAATTGGTAGACGGTAGTTTAAAATGGAAAATACTGCAACAAACCAGCGACTTCTCGATGCCCATTTCACTCGCCTTTTTTAGTAGTGTGGGTTATTCACATCGCTCTTTGAACAGTATTTACGGAGATGTTGTAAGAAATTTTAAATCCAATGAAGCGCACCGATTTAACTATTTTACCCAATTAATTATTGCAAGCAAAGTCACATCCTGGCTGTCTATGGAACTATTACCAAGCTACATGCACCGGAATTACATAATGGAAAGCGTTAACTCCAACAACAAGGCTATGGATGTAAATGGTTTTTTTAGTATGGGAATTGGCGGGAGAATAAAATTCACCAAACGAGTAAGTTTTATTGGAGATTACTTCTATAATTTTGCCAAATTTTACCAAAACAATGATAAAGTAAAAAACCCCCTTGCACTTGGTTTTGAATTGGAAACCGGCGGGCATGTATTTAGCTTGTTTTTTACAAATGCGAGCGGTTTAATCGAGAATAATTTTATCACCCAAACGGCTGATAGCTGGACCAAAGGACAGATTAAATTCGGTTTCTGTATCTCAAGAACTTTTGCCCTTTAACGAATGGGTGCCGGAGGGCAACATATTTTTCAAAACCATTTACTTCCAAAACAAAGTCACTCGCTATCCCTCCATGGCAATGAAGAATTAATTTGGCCCTCCCTGTTTTTAATATTCTGTCTCTTATTGTTGGTGATTATTAAAATGAGGGCGCTATCTAAAGTGATTAGAATTATTCAATCCACGTTCAGTAAGCAGTTGCTTCAGCAAATGGAGAGAGAAGAATTTAATCCGTTTAAACTATCTTCTGTGATCTTAAATCTGTTCTTTATTTTGAATCTTTCTTTTTTGATTTATAAAATAAACAGCATTTACAAATTTGTCCTTATCGAAAAAGTATCACTGGTTCAATTTTTCTTTTTTTTGGCTCTTATCATTTTAATCTCCAGCCTCAAAGTAATCACCAACTTTGCGCTTAGTCTGCTCACCGGTGAAAGAAAAATTATAACAGAATACAGTATTAACTCTTCCCTCATTAACCAAACCTTCGGACTTTTCATCTTTCCCTGGATTATTCTTGCCGAATTCAGTAAATTTAATCCCCTTATATTTGTTTGCGGAGCCATTATTGTACTTACCCTGGCAATTCTGATAAAGTGGTATAGGGGGGTAATTATGGGTTTGGTTCAAGAAAGAATAGGATTATTACAAATTTTTTCTTACTTTTGCGGTTTGGAAATTTTACCAATATTTGTTATTGTAAAATTTATAATTGAAACTTTTTAAACACACTGCAAATTAATGCCAGTAAATAAAAAAGCCACTAAGAAGAAGGTGGCGAAAAAAGTAGTTAAAAAGGCGGCCAAAAGCCGTAGCGTTACTTCCCTTTCAAAGAAGAAAAAACGGTTAAAAACAACAGCCAAAAAACTAAAATCTGCTCTTCAAAAACCGCTTTCAAAAATTTCTTCCCTGAAAAAAATTAAAATCGGGTCCGAAAGTGGTCAGGAAAAAAAGATCATTACTAACCAGGACGAGAAGGAAAAAATTGAAAAAACGACGGTAGCAAAAAGGATGCGTAAATCCTCAAAAAAGCAAGTTATCACTTTGCCGCAACCTCCCGCAATTGAAATAAGCAATTACCCTAAAAATAAAGTAAAGAATATACTGGTTTCACAACCTAAACCAGGCGATACAGAAAAAAATCCATATTTCGATTTAGGAAAGAAACATGGTCTGAATGTCACATTTCGTCAGTTTATTAAAGTAGAAGGTCTAACTTCACAAGAGTTCAGAGCTCAACGTATAGACATATTGGAACACGGCGCAGTTATTTTAACAAGTAAATTGGCGGTTGACCATTATTTTAGGATTTGTAATGAAATGCGCGTTACCGTGCCGGAGGGCATGAAGTACTTTTGTATCAACGAACAAACCGCTTATTATTTGCAGAAATATATACAGTACCGCAAAAGAAAAATATTTTTCGGGCACGGCACTATTATTGACCTTGTGGATGTAATAAGGAAAAACAGAGCAGAGAAGTTTTTGCTGCCGGCTAGCGATGTGCATAAGGAACAAATAGTCGACTTTTTGGATGAGGTTAAAATTACATTTACAAAAGCAACATTTTATAAAACAGTTGCTGCGGATTTAAGCGATATAAAAACCTTAACTGAATTCGATGTTTTAGTATTCTTCACTCCAGTTGGAATTAAATCGTTAAAACACAATTTCCCTGCGTTTAAGCAAGGAAATACTCGGATTGCGGCCTTCGGATATACTACAGCTCAAACGGTTAAAAATCTAGGTTACCGATTGGATATTTTTGCACCGAATCCTCAGAACCCAAGCATGACAGGCGCTTTAGACACTTATATTAAAGAGTCTAACAAACGTTAGCTCGTTTTTTACCGTCACAAATTTATTAGATATTTTATTCCTGAGGTCGTGACTTAGGCGTTTTTCTTTTAATTACATTTTTGATCAGGGTTTTAATAGCTATTTCGATTATAGCATATTCCTCCTTTTTTTTTCCAGTGTATAAGAAGGCAAGTAATAATTTATTTCCGGACAATTCCAGAGATTGGAATAACTCGTTTTTATTTACACGATACACTTCTTTCATTCTTCTTTTGAGTTTGTTTCGGTCATGCGCTTTCTTAAAATTGCGCTTGGGCACTACAAACATAGCTTGCAGAGCAAAATGGTAATCCTCGGGCGGTGCAATAAAAATTAGCTTAACAGGATGTGACATTAATGAATTACCCTTTTTAAAAAGCACTTCCATTTGCTTTTTACTACTCAGGCGTTCGTATTTATGAAAAGTATTTTTGATGTTATAAATTATTAAAATCTGTTTCCGCTCATTCTTTATATTCGCTGTATGGGCGGTAGTTAGGAATTTTTGTTTGGTAAAGATAATTTTTTACTTTTACACAAAACTAAAAACATTTAATATGGGAAAAGGCGATAAAAGAAGTAAACGTGGAAAAATTCATATTGGTTCTACCGGAGTAAAAAGACCAAAAAAGAAAAAAGCTGCGAAAAAGGCAGTAGCTAAAACAGCGGCAGCTAAGGCGGCCCCAAAAAAAGCTGCGACAAAAAAAACAACTAAGGCAGCAGCTCCTAAAAAAGCAGAATAAATTTTAAGGAATAAAAATAAAAAATTCCGCCCCGTTAACGAGGCGGTTTTTTTTTAGTTCGTAAATGAATCTCATCGACTTTAATAAAAGAGCGCAAAACCTCAAAAACGAAAATCAGGAATTTTTTCGCAAACTAAAATTAAAAAAAACCAAAAACCTGGATGAGGTTTTTCATAAGGCACATGAAGAAGTATTCAGAAAAACAGATTGTTTAGGCTGTGCGAATTGTTGTAAAACTACTTCACCTGTTTTTTACCAACGCGATATTGAACAAGCAGCGAAAGCTTTAAAATTAAAACCCGGAGAATTTATCCAAACCTATTTGCAAATGGATGAAGACGGAGACTTTGTATTAAAGCAGGCCCCCTGCCCTTTTTTGGATAAAAACAACTATTGCAGTATTTATGAGAGCCGTCCCCGGGCTTGCAGAGAATACCCACACACCAACAGAAAAAAAATACATCAGATTTTGGACTTAACCTATAGGAATACTTTAGTTTGTCCGGCGGTTTTGGAGATTGTTACTAAAATTAGAAAGGAATAAATGAAGTTAGCTTATGTGGTAGTTTTCTTATGGTGCATGATATTTCGTACATTTGTTAGTCTTAAATGGAATGGTAAAGAAAAACTTGAATAAAATATTCTTACTCACAGTACTATTTATTCTCGTTTCTCAGATAGATCTGGAAGCTCAATGCGCCATGTGTAAACAGGCGGCAGAGAGTTCTTTAAAATCAAATCCAAATAACATGGCAAGGGGTTTAAATTCGGGAATACTTTATTTGATGGCAGTTCCCTATTTAGCTTTGGCTTTTATTTTCAGAAAGCAGATTTTTCAATTGTGGAAAATGGCAACCGCTAATTTTTTAAAACGTAAGTAATTTCTACCTATTCTGATCAATTACCTTGGGAGCTTTAAAATAATCGCTGTCTTTTTTCGCCGCGTTTTTTATGGCCTCCTTCTGTGTGATGGTAGTTTCTGGAATATCGGCTCTGAGGATATTTTTTTCCTGTGTAACATAAATCAAAGGTTCTACCTGACTTGTATCTAACTCATTGAGCTTATCAATGAAAGTAAGCATGCGATTCATGTCATTTAAAATTTCTGGTTTTGCCTCTTCGCTAAATTCCAATCGCGCCAAATGCGCAATTTCATCAACCATTTTAATATCAATTTTATTTGCCATAGAAAGTATTTAATTCCTCTTGCATAAAGGTAGTAACTTTATTTTTAAGCGCATCCATGTCTTTTTCTGTCATACCCTTTGTTGGAATAGGGTCGCCAACTACAATTCTGGGAACTCCTGGTCTGCCATTGCTTTTAAAGAATCCCCCATTTTCAAGAAACCACCAATTATTGAGGTTTACGGCCGGTACTATAGGAACTTGTTTTTCAATAGCCAATTTAAATGCGCCGTTTTTAAAGGCGCGTAATTTTCCTTTTTCGCCTATTGTACCCTCTGGGTAGATAATAACACTTAAACCCTCCTCTAGTTTTTTTCCTGCGTCTGAAAAAGCTTTGTGAGCATCTGTCATACTCTTTCGGTTAACTGGAATGTCAAGATAAACAAAAAAATATTTAAAGAGAGGTATTTTTAATAATTCATACTTGCCCATAAAAACGGCTACGTGGTCAATAAAAAATGGACTAAAAACAATATCCAAATACGAAGTATGATTAGGAACAATAATACAAGGCCTAGGTAATTTATATTTCTGACTTTTGTATTTTATAACAGGATATAGAAAAGACCCAAAACAAATTATTCTGGCCCAAAATCTCTTAAGTTTAAAGACAAAGTCAAAACGCTTAGTCACCAAAGCAAAATAAAATAATGGAAATAAAATTAAGAAGGGGATGGTAAACCAAAATATCAACCAAATCTTCCAAATTGGGAAAAATATATGCCGTAAGAAATTCAATGCTAGCTAATTTACCAATAATACCAATATTCAGACAAATAACGACAGAGAATAATTCTATTTCAGACCAGACGTACCCAAGCGGAATAAAAATTAGTATGCGAGCCGAGTTACTTTAAACGGGTGATTACAAATTCAGTTCTTCTGTTTTTGGTGTGCTCTTCCTCGGGGCAATCAGACTGTTGCTTACCTTCACAGGCACAGTTATTCAGAAGTTTTGTTTCTCCGTAACCCTTGCCCGTAATTCGCATTTTATTAATCCCCCTTTTCACGATGTACTCGGCACTTGACTTTGCACGTGCAGTTGAGAGTTTAAGATTTGAAGCCGAACTTGAACGACAATCCGTGTGTGAACCTAATTCAATAAACATATTCGGATATTCATTCATTACCTGAACAATTTTATCTAGTTCCATAGCTGCATCCTTACGGATAATCGACTTGCCAATATCAAAATAAATTGGTTTAATGTCAATTATTTTTGCGAGATCCATTCCAACTTCTACTTTTCCTAAAGTAAGGTTCAACATTTGATTCATGTTAATCTCGCCCGGTTTCTCGATGTTGTGTGTAAAAACCACTGTTCTTTGCAAATACCCTTGTTTTTCAAGACGCAATAGGTAAGTCAACTTATCGCCCATTCGTTTGCCATACAAGAATTTAAAGTAGTCCCCAGCAGATGTTGTCACATAATTATCGACTTCAGAGTTAGTGGCAATGTCTATTAATTTTATAGATACGCCTTCTAATAATTCACTTGTTTTTGCGTCCGTTATTAAGGCGCGTAAAAATATTTTAGGGTCTTTTTCTAAAAAGAGTTCTTTCTTAAAGGAATCCTCAGGGGATGATTTTGCAGAAACAGTATCTTCTAATTTATAATATTCTCCTCTAATAGCTTCAATTTTATAATTCGTTTCTTCGTCAAGATTCAAAAGATACTCGCCTTTTTCATTGGTCATAACGGTATCTCCATTGATAACTATTTTAGTGCTGTCAAGCAGCTCACTATTTAATTTATCGGCCACAGTTATAGTAACTTCTTTACCTCTTTTAACTTCTCTTAAAATTTGTAGGGCATAAATGTCGTCATCCATGCCGTTAGCCTTTCTGTTTGAACTGATATACCCCGTTTTATTATCTTCACCAAGAAACATTCCAAAATCATCGCTTTTACTATTAACTGGTTCGCCCATGTTATAAATTTTTGAAACGAGCCCATTTTTCATTTTTGTTTCATAAATATCCAGTCCTCCCATGCCATCGTGACCATTAGATGAAAAATACAAAGTTCCATTATCAGCAATAAAAGGAAATGCCTCGGTGCCCGCAGTATTAATGATATCTCCCATATTTTCTGGCGCTCCCCAATTTCCGCTTGAGTCTTTTTCACATACGTAAATATCCATCCCGCCTTTGCCGCCATCCATATCAGAAGCGAAATATAATTTATAACCATCAGGTGAAATACTAGGATGGGCAAAATTGAAATTATTATCATTAAAAGGCAAGGGTTTTACCATGCTAAAACCATTTTGGTCAAGTGTAGCCTCAAGTATTTTTAATTTAAATGTTCCGTCTTTAGAAGCTTCGTGCTTTTTAGAATTATTTCTTGTAAAATAAACGGTGTTGTAATCCTTGGAAAAACAAACTGGTCCGTCATTATACTTCGAATCCAAATCACCCATAAATAACTGAGGTATTTCTCCATCCCTAGTAGAATAAAGGCTTGTGTAATTACCCCCCGTCCAACCTTGTTGTTTTTTAATCCAAACTGTTTTGGTGCGCGTAGATGAAAAAATAACGGCGTCTTGAAATTTAACAGCGCAAAAATCATTTTCAGACGAATTATAAGAAACCGATGAAACATTATACGCATCGGCATTTTTAGAGTACATTTTCATTTTGTTGAAGGATGAGGCTAACTCTTTTCCACGGGCATCATTAGTATATTTTTCAAAATACTCCTTTGCTTTTTCTCCTTCACCATTCTCAACCAACGCCTCACCATAGTAAAGTTGTTGCAGCGGCTCAGCACTGCCTGATTTAACAAGCTCGCCGTATGTGTTTATTTGTCCGTTTACATTATTTGTTAAACGGTAGCACTCTGCCAGATTCGATATAAGCAATTTATTAGTATTATCTCCTCTTAGAGCCTGTTCATAGTAAGGGATTGCGTCTGAATACGCCTTTTTATTAAATAAGATGTTGCCTTTTTTTAAAGCCGAGGCAATTGCAGACGCTTTCATTTTTGACGAAGGAGCAGCCGAAGCAAACACCGGAGACGCCGAAGATTCTGAAACCACGGGAGCCGTCGGTTCAGGAGCAACAACTGGGGGTGGGTCCACCGGAGCAACTGGCTGCTCAGTTACAACTGTCGATTGTTCAATAACCGGTACCCCGGGTTGTTCTATAGTAACTGTTGGCTGCTCAGCAGAAGGGGTCACGGGTGGTTGGTCGGTTGTAATTGTTGTTTGTTCTATTGAAACGGTAGGCTGTTCAGTCCCTGTTTGTGCCTGAAGTGTAATAGAAAACCAAATAACAAAAAGAGAAATAAGTAATTGAATGCGTTTCATAGGAAGTGTAAATTTCTTGCAATTAATTTTTTTAGAAATAACGAGGAGTTATAACCTTAGTTGATTTAAACGAAAACAAATAGTTTAGAGCAATTTCATGAGAGCCCCTTGAATAAGTTTGAATTTTATTTACCGTATAGTCATATGAGTAACACACCAAAAGTTGCTTATTTGCTTGAATACCTAATAAAGCAGATAGAGCAGATTTACTTCTGTAGGAGCTTCCCACCCAAACTAAATCCTTGATTAATAAATTAGCCCCAAGATCTATTTGGGCGGGTGCATTTTTAACAAGTTTAATCATAGTGTTGGCGCGTAACTTAAATTCATCTGTTAACTTAAATAAGTAACCTGCCGTTAAATAATAAGTGAATCTAGACGCTTCAAGCCTAGCTGTTTTTATAGTAGCACCGGTATTGTTACTGAAACTTATATCGTTTTGAATCAGTCTAGGAATAGAAATTCCCGCATACAATGTTTTAGTATTGTAATACAGCCCCACACCAAAATTTGGAGCTGTCGCGCTGGCAGAGTTTTGTGAAAACTGATTGTCGGTAGTAGCACCAATATTATTGGTTATTTTTAAATCACTAAATTTATTCACTTGATTATCAATTCCACCCATGAGGCCCATAGCAAGCGTACTTTTTTCGTCGATAGTTAACCGATAAGCGTAACTGGCGTATATTAAATTACGGTTTAGAACCCCGATTCTATCGTTCAAAATACTAAGTCCGGCTCCCATTTTATTCCCCATAATTGGTCCATGCAGAGAAAAGGAAGTGGTTACCGGTCTACCTGGAAAATTGACCCATTGTTGTCTATGAACCATGCTGGCACTCATAGCCTCTTTACTTCCGGCATACGCAGGATTAATAAATGTTTCGTTAAACATATATTGTGTAAACATAGCATCGTACTGAGCATTACTTTTTTGCGAAGCAATGATAAGACAAATGGCAGCAACAAACGTTTTCATACTTACTCTTAAATTTTTCATATGCTATCTATCTTTCTGATTGTAAAACAATAAATCCAGTAATCGGCTTTGTAGCACCGTCTTTAATATCCAAAATAAAGTAATACGTACCGCTTGGTAATATTTCTTTACCCAGAGTGCCGGCAATATTTGGCCTTCCGTCCCAAGGGGGTGCGTTTGTATAGTTAGCGTGAAAATACACTCTATTCCCCCAACGATTAAAAATGGTTATACTGCTTTCTGCATTTGACGGTAGACCCTGAATTACAAAGTAGTCATTGTTTTTATCATCATTTGGCGAGAAACCTTGAGGAATAAACAATGTCGGCGTAATAGTTGCAGGCAGCGTTAACACAGTTGGAACATTATCTTCAGGTTCATTCCAAACACCATTATTGTTGGAATCGGGATTAGTGCCGGAATTTGAAATATCAGTAACCGGTACGTTGTTAGTTAAACTCAAAGCATTTCCGATAGCGCTGTTAGTTAGAATAGTATTGTCTATTGATTCATGCGTGTTCACGGTAATCTTAAAGCTAATGTTCGCCGAAGTTCCTGGTAGCAAAGTGCTATTAATCGGATCTAGTAGTTGAATATCTGATTTACCATCGAAAGAAGAATTAGCAACCAAATTGCCATCTACTAAAGGTCCCGAACGCATTTCATATGTTGCCGGTAAACGAACAGTTTTGTCAAAAAGTTCATCACTCACACTAATATTCTTAAGCAGATCATTGCCACGATTGTGTATACTAATAGTATAGGAAACTTCATAACTATTGTTATCCAATTTCTGATACTCACCAACTTTTGTCAATCCAAAGAAAACATTTGGAGTCAAAGTGATAACGGTTGGCAAGTTGTTATTGTTCGGATTGTTGTCATTATCCGGATCAGGATTTGTCCCCGACGTAGAAATATCGTTTAAAGTCACACTATTATTATTTATCGCCTGACAAGAAACCGTGTTGCTAAACGGACCAAAGAAACCGTTTGTTTTTACATTAACAATAAAGCTTATAGTTTCTGTAGTATTTGCGGATAGAGAACTGGTACTAACATTCGTTAGATCTACCTGGCTTGAACCATTAAATGCACTGTTTAAGGTTAAACTGCCACTTCCAAAAGTAATAACAGGAGCTGAAGCCAAACTAAAAGTACTTGGTGAGGGGAAGGTATTTGTTAGATTCTCTGTTACTTTCACGTTTTTAAGAATCGATGAGCTGTAATTCTTAACCACGATTGTATAGGCTAGATTGTAACTACCGTCTCCATTAAGGGTAGGCGTAGAAACTGATTTTGCGACCCCCAGTACTTTTGGAACACAGTCAACAGGAACCAATATCAGAGTAACATCTTTTGTACAGCCCTGCGCATCGAACAACCTTAATGTAAAAGCCAACGTATTGCTGGGATTAGCTAAATTATTAGTTACAATTCCAGTTGTTGGAATCAAAACAGCACCATTAGCGTAGGTAGCGGTTCCTGTGTAACTAGAGCCGGCAACCATGTCAAACTTATCAAGCAATCCAAAACCAGACAACATGATAGTTCCATCGTTATTACTTATGCCTAAAGAACATGTTGCAGGTGTTATGCTAGCTGTAATATTCACACTTGTATGCGTATTAACTGAAATGGTCGCATTACTGGTACAATTGCTAGTTAAGTCGGTAACTAAAATCGTATAGGTACCCGCAACACTCACAGTCACAGTTTGCAAACTGCTCGTAAATCCTGCCGGTCCGGTCCAACTATAACCGGGATTAGTAGTTGTATTCGCCGCGTTTAGTGTCACGGTATTAACCGCACAAGTAATACTACCCGAAACAGTCGCCGTTACGGAAGGAATAGAATTATCTGTAGGAACATTAACTGTAACAGTAGCAATACAACCAGTAGAGTTGTCTGTTACACTTAAAGTATAATCACCCCATGTGCTAACGGTTGGAGTCTGTAAGGCTGATGTAAAGGAGTTTGGCCCAGTCCAATTGTAACTAACATTTGTATTGGTTGATGCTCCGATTAACGTGGCAGACTGCATAGCACAGGATATCGTTCCAATACTCACCGCAGTTGCTGTGGGCAAAGGATTCACAAAAACATCAATTGTGACAGAAGTAGGACAGTTTCCACCATTATCTCCTATTACCGTATAAGTCGTATTTACGACTGGCGAAACCACTTCCGAAGTTCCATTTGTACCGCTTGGCAGCCAGGTGTAGTTGCTTGCACCGCTAACCGTTAAAGTTGTTGGATAGCTCGCACAAATTGTAATACTTGCTGCTGGAGTCGTGATAATAGTTGGAATCGGAACTACAACAATAGTTATAGTATCGCTGCCAATACAACCATTAGCATCTGTACCACTTGCTGTGTAAGTAGAATTAACAATAGGTGCGCTGATAATACTATTAGAGGAAATAGCGCCCGGATTCCAAGTATACGTGGTACCACCGGTTGCCACAATACTAACCGTGTTTCCTAAACAAATAGTTGGAGAACTTGGAGTAAGCGTTAAACTTGGCAATGGATTTACCGAAATAGTAATATTCGCTTGATTCACGCAGCC
>CALMND010000054.1 GCA_937868565.1 uncultured Bacteroidota bacterium
TAGAACTAATCGCAGCAGAAGCTGGACTTCTAAATTTTGTTCTGGCAGATTTGGGCGTTTCTTCCATGCAAATAGACAATCCAGAAAGGGGTTTCTCCTTTAAAATAGAAGGGCCTTTGGACTTGAGACTTAATCCGAAGACCGGGAAATCAGCAGCCTCACTTCTAAAAACCATTTCCAAAAACAAACTGAAAGATTTGCTTATGGAAAATGCCGATGAACCTTTTGCCGAAGAAATAGCAGAAGCCATAATTTCCCGCATACAAAAAGGAGATATCATAACAACCACTTCTCAATTGCAGCTTATTATAAAGGAAACCTTAAATTTTCTGCCCAAAGCTGCGCGCGCTGAGGAAATAAAAAAAGTTTGTCAACGCTGCTTTCAGGCTTTGAGGATTGAAGTGAATGATGAATTTAACTCATTGGAAAAATTTCTTGAAAAACTCCCTAATGCCTTGGCTTCTGGAGGAAGGGTTGCTATCCTTTCCTTCCATTCGGGAGAAGATCGTCGGGTTAAAAAGTCGTTTCAGAGCTTGTTCCGCGAAGGAATTTATAGTCTGGTCGCCCCCGAACCTATAAGACCCTCGGCCGAAGAATGTAATACTAATCCTCGAGCCCGCTCGGCAAAACTGCGTTGGGCCATTAAAGCATAAACTCACTGCTTATCATTAATGAGCGCTTCTATACTTCGGTCAGTTATTGAATCCCACCAGTTATCGATACATCAAAAGGCTAACTATCAATTTAGTACAATTCCGATTCAGGTTTTTCTATTTCGTATAAACTATTATCTTTGCAAGTCTTAAAAAAATTGGAACAAAAATGAGTAATAAAGAAAAAAAAGTTCAGCCTGTAGATACAGTCCCTAAAAAGGAACGCATCAGTGTTTTGGAAATGATTCGTAAAAGAACGGGCCTCTTGGTAGGTATTGTTGGTCTCGCCCTCGTAATTTTTATTCTTGAAAGCCTCTTAGGCTCAGGAGCTTCGTTGTTTGGAGGTGACGAAATGACTTCGGTAGGATACATCAACGGTCATAAAATAGACCGAAATGAGTTCTTAAGCCGTGTGGAAGGCCAGATAAACAACTATCGTCAGCGGAATCAAGGTTCAGATGGAGGCGATGCTATGCGCTCAGAGGCCATTGAAAGCGTTTGGCAACAATACGTTATCGAACATGCTATTAAACCTCAGTTTAATAAAATTGGTATTTCAGTTGGTGAAGATGAAACATATGAAAAAGTTGTTGTTAATCCGGCGCCGTCAATCATTCAACAACTTAGCGATCCTAATACGGGTAAACTAAATGAGCAGTTTGCCAGACCAGATGGTTCGATGGATTTAGTAAAGTGGAAACAAGCGGTACAAAATGTAGTAGGCGACCAGGAAATGGCCGTACGCCAAATGGAGGACAACGTAAAAAGCACCGTGCTTTTCGAAAAGTTTAGATCTCTAATTAACAAAGGCTTATATGTAACCAAAGCCGAAGCAAAGGATGGTTTTTATGCGGAAAGAAAAAAATTTAATATTTCTTTCGTTACCAAATCATATTCTGCGGTTAGTGACAGTACTATAAAACTTACGGATGACGACTTGCAAAAATACTATAACGAACACAAATATGAATTTATGAACCTTGAAACAGAAAGGAAAATTGAGTACGTTTCATTTAATGTAGTGCCAAGCCCTGAAGATTTAGCAAATATTGAAAAAGAAGCCCAAAGGGTTGCTGATGAGTTTAAGGGGAAAACGCTGAGTGAAGATAGTGCTTATATGACTCAGGAAAGTGAGAATGGCAACATAACCATACAAAATTATACAAAGAAAACAATGATTATAAGCGATTCTAGTGTTTTCACCGCTGCTCCTGGTACAGTTTTTGGACCTTACAACGAGGGTGCCTATTTTAAAGTTTATAAATTGCAAGCCGTTAACTCTATTGCTGATAGTGCAAGAGTTCGTCATATTCTGATTGGTTTAAATGACCCCAAAACAAATCAGGCTCGCCGATCGATGGCTCAAGCAAAAAAAGAAGCGGATAGTTTGGTTGTGCTTCTGCAAGCTAAAAAAGCAAATTTTGATAGCTTGGTTGTCAATTATAGCGATGACATGGGAAGTAAAGAAAATGGCGGCGACTACGGCTGGTTTGATGAAACGAAACAATTTGTGGAGCCCTTTAAAAATGCCGGTCTAATGGGCACTAAAGGTAATCTATCCGCTGTTGAAACCCAATTTGGTTATCATATTATAGAGGTTTTAGATGTAAGCAAGACCCGCCATACTAGTTATAAGCTGGCTCAAATTTTTAAGCCAATTGTACCTAGTGATGAGACCAATCAAAAAATATTTGGACAGGCAAATCAGTTTGGCGGCGAAAACAATACCGGTGATTTGTTTGACAAAGCCGTTGACGCACAAAAATTAGTTAAGCGTGTTGGAGATAACATCAAAGAAGGTGATCGTCAGGTTGGCGGCTTAGAAGGGGCTAAAGAACTGGTGAGATGGGTTTACACCGCAAAGAAAGGAGACGTAGGTATTTTTTCATTTGCAGATAGACACTTGGTGGCCAAACTTTCAGGTATAAAAAATAAAGGGATTCTTCCAATGGAAGAAGTAAAAGAAGATCTGGCCCTCAAAACAAAACAGGCTAAAAAAGCTGAAATGCTATTGGAGGAATTTAAAAGTAAAGCCGGAAATGCGACAAATATCAATGATGCGTCCACTAAATTGGGTATAACCGTAACGTCACAAGAGGATCTTAGTTTTGTTAGTGGGATGATTAATGAAGTCGGTGTCGACCCAATTATGGTTGGTACTGCTGCCGGCTCTAAATCCGGCTCATTAAGTAAAGCAACGGCAGGTAGTACAGGTGTTTTTATTTTAGCAATTAATTCTATTAAAACCGACCCTGAACCTGCAGATTATATAGAATTTAAAAGCAAAAGGGAGATAGCTATAAAATCACGAAGTGATTACGAAGTATTTAACTCGCTTAAAGAACTTGCCGAAATTGAACAACATAAATCGCGAGTAGATTAAAGTATTAAGGTCCCGCAAAAGCGGGACTTCTTTTTTACAATAGATTACAATGACAATCGAAAAAATTATCTCTGAACTGGAAAAATTTGCCCCAATTTCCTATCAGGAAGATTATGACAATTGTGGTTTAATTACCGGAAACAAGTTCTGGGAAGCCACAGCAGCACTATTGACGCTCGATTGCACGGAAGAGGTTGTAGATGAGGCCCTACAAAAAAAATGTAATCTTATTGTTGCTCATCACCCTATACTATTTTCGGGATTAAGAAAAATTACAGGTGCTAGCTATATTGAACGCACAATTATAAAGGCGATAAAAAACGATATTGCCATTTACGCCTGTCATACTAACCTTGATAACGTTAAACTTGGTGTAAATAAAAAAATTGCAGAAAAATTGGGCTTGGTAGACCTGGAAATTCTACTACCTAAAAAGAATATTCTAAAAAAACTAGTCACTTTTGTGCCCCCTTCGCATCACCAAGAGGTTTTAACTGCCCTTTTTGAAGCTGGAGCAGGAAACATTGGCAATTACGAAAGCTGTAGCTTTAACAGTGAAGGAACCGGCACATTTAAGGGCAATAGCTTATCCAAGCCGTTTTTAGGCAAACCACATGAATTAAGCCAAGAAAAAGAAATTCGTCTGGAGACTATTTTTGAATCAATAAACGAAAAAACGCTCATTAGAACTCTTTTGAAAGTGCATCCGTACGAAGAGGTCGCTTATGATATCTACTCCTTAGAAACCGATCACATGCAGGTAGGCAGCGGTATGGTTGGCATTCTAACCAGCGAAATGGATGAATTGAGCTTTTTAAACCACGTTAAAAGTACGTTTAAGGTTCCTTTTATTAAACATACCCAAAAAACAGGTAAAAACATAAAAAAAGTGGCTATTTGTGGCGGTAGCGGGCAGTTCCTCCTTAAACATGCGTTAAAAACCGGGGCTAATGCTTTTATTACTTCAGACTTTAAATACCATCAGTTTTTTGACGTAGAAAACGGCCTTTTATTGATAGATACCGGTCACTTTGAATCTGAGCAATTTACCCCGGAAATATTTTATGAAATTATTCAGAAAAAATTTAGTACATTTGCAATCCATTTATCGAAAATTAATACGAATCCGGTAAATTACTTTTAACAAATATGAGCGCGAAAATTAAAGAAAAAATAGATGCAACGATTGAAGGGAAACTAAAAAACCTTTATGAATTGCAGTTAATTGACAGTAAGATTGATCGTTTACGTACTATACGTGGTGAGTTACCTTTAGAGGTGGCTGACCTAGAAGAT
>CALMND010000055.1 GCA_937868565.1 uncultured Bacteroidota bacterium
AACTTTGCAAGACTTCCAACAATAGTTTTGTCAATAATAATTGTCTGACTATTTATTGTTGGATTGGATAATAACTATGACCATTTGTCAATATATGCTGTTTTGTCTGTTAGGTCTTTTGACATAAATGCTGCTAAATATCCACCTTCTGTGTCAGTTTGAAAAAGAAATAAAGTGTCCAAATCTTCAATTTCTGTTGGTCTTAATTTTATATCGAGTTTTTTATTTTCTATTACTTTATAATTATCAATAAATTTTGTAAGTTTTAGTTCTTTCGTCAGTTTCGGTACAATGACGGCTAATGTTTTCGGGCTTTTGTAAGCTCCCCATTTTTAGTACGTTGATATAATAGACTTTTTAATTATTTGAAAAGAAAGCAGTAAATTATATTACCGCCTTCCTTCCTTTTTTTGTTTTCCCTTTACAAATATATTTAAATTTCCTTGGTTAACATTACGATATGATATTGGCGCCAATCCGCCAAGTGAATCGTGCGGTCTGTAATTATTGTAATCATTAATAAAAGTGGCTGTAACCTCGCGAACATCCTCAATCTCATCAAAATAATAACTATCTAGCACTGTATCTCTAAATGTTCTATTAAAACGTTCAATGTAGGCGTTTTGAGTGGGCTTCCCCGGTTGTATGTATTTAAAGATAATTCCTTTTATTTCACTCCATTCTTTTGCAATATTTGCTATAAATTCAGGACCGTTATCCATCCTGATTTTTACCGGAGTGCCAAATTTATTTACTAAATGATTTAAAACCCAAATCACTCTACTGCTTTTTAATGAATAATCTGTTTCTATAAATAATATTTCTCTATTGTAATCATCAATTACATTAAACGACCTAAATTTTCTTGTTGAACTCAACGCATCACTCGTGAAATCGATACTCCAGGTATGGGTAAAGCTGTCAGGAACTTCCAGTGGCTCTTTCACTCGTGCCGGTAAACGCTTTTTTATTTTCCTGCGCAAAGGAAGTTTCATTTCCTTATATACACGATGTAAGCGCTTGTGGTTGATGCTTTCGTTGCTATTGCGCAATCTATTATAACACTTCCAAAAGCCCTCACGCGGATGAGCTATGGTTAATTCAGACAACTTGGCCATTACATAAGTGTCATTTTTTATGGATTGATAAGCTAAACTACTCCGACTCGTTTTAAGTAAACTGCAAGCCTTGCTTTTGCTCCGAGGTAGTTCTCTACTTACTTCTTCAATAAGGACTCGTTTTTGGCAAGGCGTTAGAGCTTTTTTTCAATAATATGTTTGGCTACATCCAACTCCATTGCCAGGTTGGTATACATGCGTTTTAACCGAGCATTTTCTTCTTCCAGTTCTTTAATTTTTTTTAGATCGCTCGCCTCCATACCACCGTAGCGTTGGCGCCATTTATAAAAACTTGCCCGGCTAACACCGTGTTCCCGGCTGATGTCTTCTACTGATTTGCCCTGATCAAACTCCTTGAGTATCCTGGCAATCTGGTCCGTTGTGAATTTTCCCTTTTTCATTTTTTGACGTTTTAAAGTTAAGATTTTTGTCTACTTTTAAAACGTACTATTTTTGGGGGAGCTTACATCCCGAGCGGCATGTATTTAGTTACTTTAAAAGCCAATGATTTGTCGTTGACCAGAAAAATAGTAATAAACTAATCGCAAAACCACATCCTATAACAAAACCTTTGCAAAATGGCGGGTGAATCGTATTCATGAAAATTAATCTTTGAATAGAAATTTTAGTAACCATGATATTTATCGTTTAGTTGCCGCCACTTCGCAAAGCTTCTAAACGTTATGCAATATATTAAGTCAGGCCAATTATGACAATTAATAAAACTGATTTTTGGGACAATAATTATTATAACCATC
>CALMND010000056.1 GCA_937868565.1 uncultured Bacteroidota bacterium
TATTTGCGAATAACGTTAGTGGCTGTTGCCTGAACGCTGGGCATAATGATAATGTCATTAATATTTACATGGGCTGGTCGATTGGCCGCCCAAAAAATAGTTTCAGCAATATCTTCGGGTAAAAGAGGCTGCATACCCATGTATACTTTTTTAGCACGCTCTGTATCCCCATCAAAACGAACAATACTAAACTCAGTTTCCACCATGCCCGGATTGATAGCAGTAACTTTTATATGATGTGGCAATAAATCAATGCGCATACCTTTGCTCAATGCATCTACTGCGTGTTTGGTCGCACAATAAACGTTTCCGTTCGCATAAACCTCTTTACCGGCTATCGAACCAATATTGATGATGTGGCCTTTCCCATTTTTAATCATTATATTAGAAATGGCTCTTGTTATGTAAAGCAAGCCTTTAATATTTGTATCAATCATGCGCTCCCAATGTGAAATAGTACCTTCTTGTATGGAACTTAAACCTGCTGCCAGGCCTGCATTGTTTACCAGAACATCAATTTGTTTGTTTTCAGGAGTTAGCGAATTAATAGCAATTTCTACTTCTTCAAGAGACCGAACATCAAAATGTAAAAAACTTACTTTAATTTTGTAACGCCCTTCTAAATCTCTTTTTAACTCTATTAACCGTTCTTCCCTTCTGCCTGTAACGATAAGGTCGTGTCCGTGTTTCGCAAAAATCTCAGCGGTACTTTTTCCGATTCCAGAAGTAGCTCCGGTAATAAAAACCAACATAAACTATTTATTTAAAGGTGCTAATTTACTGTGCTTTCGACCGTAAGCAAAATAAATGATTAAACCGATTATTAACCAGGCCGAAAAATATAGCCAGTTTTTGTAACCCAGCTGTGAAAGCATGTAAAAACAGCATAAAAGCCCCAGCGAAGGAATTAAAGAAAAATTGTGTTTAAAAGCCATATAAGAAAAAATGGCAAAGCCAATGAAGAAAGCATAAACAGGCACTTTGGTCATAAACGCATGGAAGCTTTCAAATTTTAAGTAATAATCCAGCGCTACTTTATTTTGTGTATAAAGTAAAACATTGGTAAGAACGAAAAGTGATGGAACAATGTATTTAGCGTTAACATAGGGTGTTTTAAATTTTGAAGGAGGAGCAGTAGGATCCATTCTTAATTTGAGAACGCCTCCGCACACCAGGCAAAAGGCAAATAAAGTTCCTGCCGAGCAAATGTCCGTAACCATAGTAATATCTACAAAGAAAATAGGAATAGCCACGAGTAAACCTGTTATTATGGTTGAGAAAGACGGAGTTTTGAATTTCGGATGAATCCTTGCAAAAGCTGGCGGTAAAAGGCCGTCGCGACTCATACTCATCCAAATGCGGGGTTGACCTAATTGAAAAACTAACATAACACTGGACATAGCTACAACCGCACTAATAGCAATTACACCACTTAGCCAATGAAGACTTTTTATTTTTTCAAAAACATAAGCCAAAGGATCACCGACATTTAGTTCGGAATAATTAACCATTCCCGTAATCACTAATGCAATGGCAACGTACAACACAGTACAAATAACGATAGAGTATAAAATACCCCTGGGTAAGTCCCTTTGAGGGTTTCTACACTCTTCAGCCGTTGTGGAAATGGCGTCGAAACCTATGTAAGCAAAAAACACCGCACTGATTCCTTTTAACAAACCATTAATACCATTCGGGAGCATGGGATTCCAGTTTTTTGCATCTATGTAAAAGGCACCTACAAAGATGACCACAAGAACCACGGCAATTTTTATTAATACCATTAAATTGCTGGCGTTACGGCTTTCTTTGATACCGCGATATACGAGCATGGTTATTAAAACATTAATAACAAGAGCGGGTAAATCAAATATTATTTTAACGCCAAAAATCTGCGGGGCACTACTGAAAGCCTTGTAACCCTCCATCAGACCTGCTGTTGAGGGAGCGCTTTTTATTTCGTCAAGCGATGTTCCACTAATTAGAAAGGCAAGAACCTGTTCGTAATTATATCTTGCTGTGAAATAATCCAGACAGAGCCACTCCTGCACCCTGTAATCCGACACATTTGCAATGAGCGAAGTAAAATAATCGCTCCAGGAAATGGCGACGGTTACATTGCCAATTGCGTATTCCATAATCAGCGCCCAACCAATAACCCAGGCAAATAGCTCTCCAAAAGCAACATAACTATAAGTGTAAGCACTACCGCTCACAGGAATTAATGAAGCAAACTCGGCGTAAGCAAAGGCTGCAAAACTACACGCAAGAGCAGTAAAAATAAAAAGGAAAATAACACCCGGACCCCCGTTAGCGCTTGCCTGTCCTATGGTTGAGAAAATCCCAGCACCAATAATAGCGGCAATTCCGAAACCTGTTAAATCTCTTACACCCAAGTGCTTGGCCAAGGAGCCCTGATGCGATTCCTCTGCAGCGTTTTTTAAAATATCCTCGACATTCTTTTTTCTAAATAAACTCATTCGTTTTGTACGCTACTAAATATACTAAGTAAATTTTATCTTTTTAAATAGTTAATTTTTATGAAATCTGAGTAATATAAAGCAGCGAGCATAATTAAAACTACAACTGGGCTTCGATAACGGAATATAGCCCCACTGTTAGGTGCCGCTATACTTATTAAAATACAAACACAAAAACAAATAAAAAGTAAAAGAAATGGAAAAAAAAACGATTTATCCGATTTAAAAAATCCGAATAAAATAACGAGTAATGCAAAAATAATCAGCAGATTCTCGAATGAAGCGAGAAGTTGAAGCAAACTACCAGTGTTAAAAAACAAAGGATAAAATA
Organism: uncultured Bacteroidota bacterium; assembly: GCA_937868565.1. GTDB lineage: Bacteria > Bacteroidota > Bacteroidia > B-17B0 > Aurantibacillaceae > Aurantibacillus. Next base: position 2,812 of record CALMND010000056.1, read on the forward strand.
AACTGTAATATAGAGATGCGGAGGCCGTTATGAAAATATTCTGCGAATACACACCCGGATTAATGTTGGAATTACTTCTAGGAATTTTATACACTAATTTATAAAGGGTCACAGTATCGGTATTGGAGTCGCAATATAAGGTATCATTAATCGCTTCCCCTTCCCAAAACATATAAGGCGCATTTTTTTTTATTGTGTATAGGCTATCTTCACCATACTGTTTGCTTACTAACGAAGAATCAAACTCCAAGCGAACAAATTTTTTGTAATCCGTTAAAAAAATGCCTCCCTTAGAAACTCCAACAAAAATGCGCTGATGTTTAACAGACGCCTGCAAGAGAGTTCTATTCTTAACTAACAGAGACGTGTAGTTTAGCAAAACACCAAAAGTAAAGAGTACTAATAAAAAAGTTGACACTTTTGCTTTGATTTTTCCCGACTTTTGAATAATAAAAAAGACCGCAAAGCAAAATGAAGTGAATAAAAGCAAATACGGTTTAAGCAAACAATCAACATAAATTAAGAATGCCAGAATCAATACGTGTTTCAAATTGAACTTTGTGTAAATGCTTTTTTTCAATAATAAGATACTGCTCCCTAGAAAAAACATACAAATCCCTTCTTTTAAGAGCGCCCCGGTGTAAAACCATAGTGCTGGAAACAAGCATAGAATAATAAGAATCCATTTTTCTTTCGCCTTAAAAAACTCTTTAATGCTAGTATATAAAAAAAAGATGCCAACGAAACTTAGAAAGCAATTGAATAAAGCGTGAACAAAATAGGAATCAAAAGCTAAAAAATTAAGTACACTGTGAATTCGAATAACAATTCGGTTGTCATTGTAAAGATAATCTTTGATGGTACCATTGTCCCAGTTAACCGTATTAATAAGACAATTCAGGTAATCGTATGAACCTGCATGATCGTTTTGTAAACCTAAGAGGAGTTTCAAATAGGCTAAAAAGTCGAAATAGGCGTAATGATTAATGGTAAGTGAATCCCGATAAAATTTTCCCGCATCAAAAAGTTCGATGCCTCCATATACTTTTTTAAATACAAAGTAAAAAACCGGAACAGCAGCGCTTTTAAGAAGAAAAAAGATTGTTAGTTGTTTTCTATTAATAGAGTCGTCATTAAACAAACCAAAACATCCATTCGAATAAATCATACCCAGAATCAAAAGCAAATATGCTAGATACAAAGTCAAACCAAATACGATTCAAAGGGTCTTATCTCCATAAATCGTTGCGGTTCGGAGAGCGGAGTAAAGCCAAATTTTTTATAGAGTTCCTGAGCGTCACGTGTAGCAAGCATAAAACGCCTTAACATCTTAAAAGGTGGATAAGTCATAATAAAGGTCATAAGCTCCTTAGAAAGCCCTTTTCCCCGGAACTCATTTAAAATAAACACATCCGCCAAATAGCCAAAACTGACGTTATCTGTGATAACTCTTGCAAAACCGATTTGTTTATCGTTATAGTAAACTCCAAAACACTCACTACCCGCAATAGTTCGTGAAACGACTTCCAATGGAATGTTTTGCGCCCAATAACTTTCTTTACTGAGGTATTGATGTATTGTTCCTGTTTGCAACAGTAATTTGTCATTGCTGAACAGATAACCACTTAAAAATTTTTCATAAGCCATGTTACAGGTTGTTTACAACTACTAAATATTTATTTTTTTCATCAAAAGCAAACCGGGTAATTTTTTTTATTCCAAAAGACTTCAAGTCGTAAAGTAATTCCCAGTCGTTTTTTGATTCGTTATATCTCATTAGCTTCGTAGTGTCCGATTTTATTAAGCCAAGTGTTGCATGCCAAACTACATCCTCATTCAAGGAACTATATTCACAATACTTTTCAGCTTTCCGAATTAGAAAATTATACTTATAAAAAGTCACCGTATTGCTATCTTTTAATCCGTATAGCAACGTTTGTCGGTTTAATGCCCTGAAAGTCCTTACTGGCTTGTTGCCGAGCCAATATTCATAATTAGAGTTTGTTGCAAAATAGCGTAAAGAATGTGGATCAGTTAACTTGTAAAAAATTACAGTATCCTTGTTTAAAAAAGTATAATATCCTACCGAATCGGGCTCCAGTTTTTTTTCATGTCCACCTGTAATTGGATTAATGAAATGAATGCGTTGGGCACTGTCGGTTTCAACAACCACCGAAGTAATAAATTTGCCGTCAGCGGTGTAACTAGGCGAGTATTCGCTTTCTGAAGTTTTTGTTACCCGAACATTTTCCTTCTTTTTTATATCATAATAATAAATATCCGCTTGCTTATCTTCCCGAACACTTACGTAATATATCTTTTTATTATCAGGAGAAAAGGAGGGCTGGTTATCATAGCCAATTCTGTTGGTAATATTCAGTGCGCTTGTGAGCACGCTGCGTTTTGTTTTGTCACTTTCAATTCTAAACAACCACAAATCTGTATCTGGCAGTTGACATGACAGTTTCAGAAAACTAAAAATTAAAGCGAGTATGTTAAAGGTCCTGCTCATTTAATTTAAGAAATTGAGCGTTAATAATAAAGTAGCCTAAAGTCCCAAAAAACAATCCATCCAAACATCCTGCAATAATATCTGAAGGATAGTGTACCCCCAGGTAAATGCGACTGTAAGAAATAATAAGAGGGTAAAGAAAAAGAAGCAGTCTGTATTTTTTATTTATCCAGTACATGCAAAAAAACAAAAACACAGTAATTCCGAACGCATTAGCAGCGTGGGCCGAAAAAAAACCAAATTTCCCGCCTTCGTAAACGTTTACTTTGTGTACGGAATCTTTTATTTCCAAATTGTGAGTCGGTCTATATCTCTGTACGTTGTGCTTAACGACGTTCGAAGAAAAATCGGTGCAGGCAAATATTAGTGCGCATCCCAAAAGAAGAGCTATCGCCTTCTTCAAATCAAATTTTCTGTAAAAAACAAATGCAATTATAAAAATAAAAAGAAACGTATGCCAAGATTGGCTCATCTGCCACATGAATAAATCAAGAAAAGGTGTATGACCAGCGTTGATTTTAAGCAGCAAATCCCTGTCAAGCATTTTAAAAGTCTCAAGCATGCTTAAAAGTAATAAAAATTAAGAATCTAACGGGTCTATGCTTTAATCACTTCAGCTATTATTTCATTTTGAAATTCTGGAAGCTTGTTAATCATTCCAAAGCCTCCCTGAACGTCGGTTACACTTTGATAACCTTGGGATTTTAAAAAAGAAATAGCAATCATGCTGCGGTAACCACCAGCGCAATGCATCATATAAGGTTTAGATTTATCGAGCGTTTTCATCCAGTCGAAGATAAAATCTAGGGGCTTTGTTTCTGCATTTCTTAAATGAGCTAAATCAAACTCTCCTGGTTTTCTTACATCCAATGTGGTTGTACCTTTTAGGTACGCTTCATGAAATTCGCTCGCGGAAATACTTGAAACTATTCCTGTTTTTTTACCAGAATTTTTCCAGGAATCAAAACCACCTTCCAAATAACCGATGCAGTTATCATAGCCTACTCTTGATAATCTCATAACGGCTTCTTCTTCTCTTCCTAATGGGGCAATTAAAATAATTTTAGTGTCGAGTTCCTTAATTAAGGTACCTACCCATGGCGCAAATTGTCCGTCGAGCCCAATAAATTGGGAATTGGGGATATGTCCTGCGGCAAATTCTTCCGGCTTTCTTACATCTAATACCAGTGTATTTTTATCTTTAATATGTTGCTCCAGTTCTTTTACCGAAACAGCCTTAACTCCCTTCTGAAGCACTTCACTATAATTTTCATAACCGTATTTGTTCAGAGCAGCGTTCTTTTCAAAATACTGCGGTGCTGGCAAAATCCCCTCCGTCAACTCCTTTATAAATTGTTCTTTGCTGATATCGCCTAAAGCGTAGTTTACCTTTTTTTGATTACCAAGTGTGTCCCAGCTGTCCTTGCTCATGTTTTTACCACAGGCAGAGCCTGCGCCATGAGCGGGATAAACAATAATATCATCAGGTAAAGTCATTATTTTTTTTCGCAGACTTGTATAAAGCATGCCTGCCAAATCATCCTGAGTCAAATCCGATTTAATAGCTAAGTCTGGCCTTCCAACATCACCAATAAATAGGGTGTCACCCGTAAATATATACATGGGTTTTCTTGTTTCATCGAGCAATAAAAAAGTAGACGACTCTAAAGTATGACCCGGCGTGTGCAATACGCGCAGAGTTAAACCACCAACATTAAACTCTTCATCGTCCTGAGCGCTGTAACTTTCATATTGAGTTTGAGCATTGGGTCCAAATATGATTTGAGCGCCTGTTGCTCTTGCCAAATCAACGTGTCCACTAACAAAATCGGCGTGAAAATGTGTTTCAAAAATGTATTTTAGCTTATCCCCGTTTTGTTCTAAAAGATTGAGATAAGGTTTCGTTTCCCTTAAAGGGTCTATAATGGCCGCCTCGCCGTTTCTTGAAATATAATATGCGCCTTGCGCTAAACAATTAGTATAAAGTTGCTTGACCTTCATACCACAAATTTAGACTTACGTTTCTAATTATGGAAGACGGTTTAGCTTAAATAAACAGAATTTCGTTAAATTTGTTGATTATCCGAGTCAATTATTACCAACCAACTGATATATGTCAAACTCTTCAAAAATTGAATCATCTAAAGCGCCCGAACCCGTAGGTCTATACCCACATGCTCGAAAAGTTGGTAACTTCTTATTTTTAAGCGGTGTAGGCCCAAGGGAGCGGGGTGCAAAAAAAATTCCTGGTGTTGAATTAGATGAAAACAATCTAATCATATCCTATGATATTGCGGCTCAATGTCATAGTGTGTTTAAGAACATCAAATACATACTGGAAGATTCCGGAAGCAGCTGGGACAAAATTGTAGATGTTACGGTTTTTTTAACCAATATGAAGGACGATTTTGCTGTTTACAACAAAATTTGGGCTGAATACTTTAAGGAAAATCCTCCTTGCCGCACAACTATTGAGATTAACAAACTCCCAACCCCAATTGCAATAGAATTGAAAGTTATAGCGACTATTTAACATATAACTGTATGATTGTCAAGATTATACACACGATAAAGTTTCTCAGGTTTGTGTTTTTCTGAAATTTAATACTCATTTATTAATACAATTAAAAAATAAATATTAACAAATTTCGTAAAAAATTTAACAATTCTGAGAATTTTTTAATATCTTAGTCCAAACTCCGGTTATATAATATTATGATAATTAAGGACAATCAGGCAATTTTAATTCCAGTTGATTTTTCAAAGTACTCTTACATTGCTGTTAAGCAGTCGTACAATTTGGCTAAGTATACAAAGTCTAAATTAGTGCTTCTTCATGTTTCTGCTAAAAGTGATAATGACCATCAAGCTGAATTAGATCAACTAGCGCAATCAACCCGTGATGAAAGTTCGCTAGAAGTAGTTACTAAAATTGTGAAAGGAGAATTGCTTGAAACCGTTAACAAAATTGCAGGTGAATTAGATTGTTCGCTAATTATTATGGCTTTGGATGAGAATGCAAAGTTTAAAAACAGCTTGTTTGGCGGCGGTATGACCGTGCCAAAATTTCTTGTAGCTGCTCCTTGCCCTGTGATTACCCTACGCTCTACGGACATGAATCAAGGATGCAAAAACATTGTTATGCCTTTTGATTTGTCGCCGGAAAGCCGTGAAAAAGTTTCTTATGCTGTACAATTAGCCAGATTGTATAAAGCAGATATCCGTATTGTCTCTGTTTTTAAACCAAACGATGAGGAATATGAAAACAAATTATTCCCATACTTACAACAAGTAAAAAAGTTTATCAAACAAGAAGGAGTGCATTGCACTAACCGTTCGCTGCCCAGTGCTACCGCTGCGGAAGCTATTGTTGAGTATGCTGTAAAAAACGAAGGTGATTTGATTATACAAATTAATCAACAAGACCTGAGCATCAGCGAAAGAATGAATGGTACCGTTGGACACAAAGTGGTGGAGTTAAGTCCGGTTCCGGTGCTTAACGTTAATCCCATGAAACGTGAGAGCATGAGCCACTTCAGCAGTGGAATGTAATCGACACTAAACAACACGTCGCAAAGAAAACAATACAACCTAGAGTTTACTAAAACTCATTGAACCTCAGTTTTTTCACGCCCTGTGTCGAAAAACTAAATTTCATACATCCAAAACGAGTTCGAAGAGTTTATTATTTAACGGTGGCTTGTTGAGCTAGCGGCCTGAAAAAATAAGTCAATCTAAAACCCGCAAAATTTCCTTTATTCGTAAATTCGTGATTATAGTCTTGCCCATCACTCTTATAAACCACTTTTGACGTCGCCATATTCCTGCCCCCAAAATTAAAAACCATACTGGCGTTAAAGATTCCGCCCTTTTTAAAAACTCTTTCACGTCCGATCGAAAAACGTAGCATCGTGTAAATACCTCCATTTACTTTTGTTTCACTAGTCAAATAATTTTTGCTTTTAATACCTTCGGCATCCTCTTTAAAGTTTCTGGAAATATTTTGTTCGCCGATTAAGTTGTTTGTAAGGCCGGCCCCCACAATCCATTTAGCGTTGCGGCAGTTAGGAGTAAATTTATAAAAACCCATCAACGGAATTTCCAAAGCACCAATTTCACTTCTGATTGTCGAAAAACGGCCCAAATCACTTTTAAGCGAATAATTTTCTGAAAGGGCGTATTCAAAACCATAAGAACTGAAACCCAATCCCGTCATCAAAGCCCAACGGTGATTAAAATCATAGCGTGCTTCTATTCTTAGAGAGCCTCCACCAAACGAATTATGATAAAAATGTGCATTGGCATTTTCCATCCCTCCTGTTAGCTCGGCATCATTGCCGTGCAAACCCCATTGTACTCCCAATCTAAACGCATCTCTTTCCTGAGAGACAGCTTTTAAAGCAAAAAAAGCCAGTAGGGTAATAAATAGATTTTTCATGTGGAGCTATTATTGATTTGTATGACTTAAAGGTATAAAATTCCAATCAGAATCTGTAAATTTTTAACGAATATTTTCCGCGCAGACTTATGTTTTTTTAGTAAATTCGCTCTCCTTTTTTAAACCGCATTGGAGTTTAAGAATCGAGTAGAACAGAATGAGTAAGTACCCCGAATATAAAAAATTAGAGCTTTCACAAATATCTAAGGATATTTTAAATTATTGGAAGGAAAACTCTACTTTCGAAAAATCGGTGAGCACCAGAGAAGGAGCCACACCATGGGTTTTCTACGAAGGCCCTCCGAGCGCAAATGGTATGCCGGGAATTCATCACGTGATGGCTCGCACTATTAAAGACATTTTTTGTCGTTTTAAAACTTTACAAGGTTATCAGGTAAAACGTAAAGCTGGTTGGGATACGCATGGTTTGCCTATTGAATTAGCTGTAGAAAAATCTTTAGGTATTACCAAAGAAGATATAGGAAATAAAAACAGTGCAAGATTTATTTCGGTTGAAGATTATAATCTCGCTTGTCGCAAAGAAGTGATGAAGTACACCGACCAATGGCAGAATCTAACGGAACTGATGGGCTATTGGGTGGATATGACGTCACCTTACGTTACTTACGACAATAAATATATCGAAAGCGTTTGGTGGCTCTTACAAAGTCTCCACAAAAAAAATCTTTTATATAAAGGTTTTACGATTCAGCCCTACTCTCCTGCAGCGGGAACAGGCTTGAGTTCACATGAACTAAATCAACCTGGCTGCTATAGAGATGTGAAGGATAGAACGGCCGTTGCTATGTTCAGGATAGTTGATAGTTCTAAGTTGAAAGTTAACGGCAAAGATGTTTATTTTTTGGCATGGACCACTACTCCCTGGACATTACCTTCGAATACTGCGCTTGCTGTTGGAGAAAAAATAGAATACGTTCTTGTAGAATCGTATAACAATTTTGAAAAATCTAAAGTCTGTTACTATGTGCTTGCCAAGGATCTTTACGAAAAACATTTTACTACCTTAGAAAACATTGCTACAAAAGTTGCAATTGAAGGTTTATCAAAACATTTCGATTATATTCCTTTCAGCGAAAAACTCCTAAAAGAAAAAAACTTAGTTCAATTTTCGGAAGAAGAATTTCATGAGTTAAGTCACATAATTCATGATAAATTAAAATTTAAATCGCCCTTAGGTTTTATCGCTTCTGAATTCAAAGGCTCAGAATTAGCAGGGATTGGATACGAACAGCTCCTTCCCTTCACTCAACCTCCGGATGGTGATGCGTTTAAAGTGGTGATCGGAGATTTTGTAACAACCACTGATGGAACAGGTATTGTGCACATTGCACCAAGTTTTGGAGCGGATGACTTTAGAGTGGCGAAACAAAACAGAATTGGCTCTTTAACTTTAGTTGACAAGCGTGGTAAATTTTTGCCTGAAGTGCAGGATGGTGTTTTTTTATATGGAGAAGAATTTGTGAAGGAGGCGTATCTAAATGAAGAAGAGAAAGAAACCGAATACCAAAAACAAAAACACATATTAGAAGCAGCTGGAAAAATAAAAGAACTGAAAGCTTATTTAAGTGTAGATGAACGTATCGTTTTAAAATTACAGGAGGAAGGGAAACTCTTTAAAAAAGAAACCTACGAGCACAGCTACCCTCATTGCTGGCGCACCGATAAGCCGATACTATATTATCCTTTGGACAGTTGGTTTATTAAGTCAACGGACGCTAAGGAGCGCATGATTGAATTAAACAAAACCATTAACTGGAAGCCGGAATCTACAGGTACCGGGCGTTTTGGTAATTGGCTGGAAAATTTACAAGACTGGAATTTATCGCGTTCAAGATATTGGGGAATACCCATTCCAATATGGATAAGCGAAGATAAAACAGAACAAGTCGTAATTGGTAGTGCCGAAGAATTAAAAACAGAAATTGAAAAGTCCGTTTCAAAAGGTTTCATGCAAAATAACCCCCTTGAAAAATTTACGCCTGGAAATTTTTCTAAAGAGAACTACTTAACATTTGATTTGCATAAGCCTTATGCTGATTCCATTGTACTTGAAAAAAACGGAAAAAAATTATTCCGTGAGCCGGATTTAATCGATGTTTGGTTTGATAGTGGTGCCATGCCCTACGCGCAATTACACTATCCATTCGAAAATAAAGAACTCATTGATTCTAAAAAATATTTTCCCGCAGACTTTATTGCAGAGGGCGTTGATCAAACCCGTGGCTGGTTTTTTACTTTGCATGCCATTGCCACCATGAATTTTGATTCTGTTGCATACAAAAATGTTATTTCAAATGGATTGGTGCTGGATAAAAACGGCAACAAAATGAGTAAGCGTTTGGGAAATGCTGTCGATCCATTTTCGACCATTGAAAAATTTGGTTCAGATGCAACGCGTTGGTACCTAATAGCCAATGCAGCTCCTTGGGACAACTTAAAATTTGACCCCGAAGGAATTGCTGAGGTGCAGCGCAAATTATTTGGAACGTTATACAATACCTATAGTTTTTATTCATTATACGCTAATGTCGACAAATTTTTAGTGGATGAGCAAAACATAGTTCCCGTTTCAGAACGCGTGGAGCTGGACCGTTGGATAATTTCCGAATTGCAAACACTCATTGAAAATGTTACCACTTATTACGAAGGCTTCGAACCGCATCGAGCAGCACGCGTCATCGAAAATTTTGTAGACGAACACCTGAGTAATTGGTATGTGCGCTTGTCGCGCCGTCGCTTTTGGAAAGGCGAAATGAGTGTAGATAAAAAAGCAGCCTACGAAACACTTCACGAGTGTTTATTGGTGGTAACGCAGCTCATGAGTCCCATTGCGCCATTCTTTAGTGAGTGGATGTATCAAAATCTAACTTCACCTATACGTGAGCAGGCCATAAAAAATAAAACGCCTTTGCAATGGGAATCGGTGCATTTGAGTCGTTTGGTAAAAATTGAAAAACACAATCAGGATAAGAATTTGGAAGAGCGCATGGAATTGGCTCAAAAAATTTCCTCTATGATTTTGTCTATCCGCAAAAAAGAAAATTTAAAAGTAAGGCAGCCTCTTCAAAAAATTCAAATACCAGTTTTGGATAAGGAATTTCAGCAAAAAATTGAAGCCGTAAAAGATTTAATTTTGGGAGAGGTGAATGTAAAGCAGATTGATTTTGTAGATGAAAGTCATACTCAAATAGTAAAGAATTTGAAACTTAACTTTAAAACACTGGGTAAAAAATGTGGAGCTAATATGAAAGCGGTGCAGGCCTACGCTCAGAGTAACGGAAACAAAATTATATCGGGAATAGAAAAGAACGGTAGTTATGGTATTGACCTTAACGGTACACAAATTGTATTGGAGCCTGAAGATGTCGAAATTGTACCCGTAGATATTCCAGGTTGGAAAGTGGCTAATAGTGGACAAATAACGGTCGCTTTAGACGTGAGTCTTACCGAAGAACTTAAAAACGAAGGGTTGGCCCGCGAAGTGGTGAACCGTATACAAAATCTCAGAAAAGACAAGGGCTTTGAAGTAACCGACCGCATTTTGGTGAAAATACAGCAAAATTCGGGTCTCGATAATGCGATTAAAAACAATTTAAGTTATATTTGTTCTGAGACTTTAACCAATGATTTACAACTGGTACAAGAATTGTCCTCTGTAAATTCGGTAGCAATTGAAGTTGATGAATTAATATCTACTCTCATTTCAATTGAGAAACAAAATTAATTAAACAAAGATTATGGCTAAGAAGAAAGAAAATAAAAAAGCCAAACCAGCTGCAAAGCCGGTTAAGAAAGCGGTTAAACCTGCAGCAAAAAAAACGGTTTCAAAGCCGGCGAAAAAGGCAACAAAGCCCGCTCCAAAAAAAACAATTAAGCCGGCTAAACCTGTTGCTAAAAAGCCAGAGAAGAAAGCCATTAAACCAACTATGAAACCAGCACCAAAAAAGAAAGAAGAACCAAAGAAGGTTTCCAAGGTGGTTGAAAAAAAAGCAACCAAAACAGTTTTAAGCGCGACCAAGAAAACAAGTGGAAAACCAATTGACGCCGTGCTCAAAAAAGGAAAAGATAAAAAATCTTCAAAGTCCACTACCAAAGGCAAAAAGAAAAAGGGAGATGATGATGATGACGATATCCCCGCAGAGGAAGAAGATGACTCAGATGTAGACGTAAAAGACGATTACGAAAAATCAGACGATGATGATGTGCCTATTGAAGGTGCTTTGGATGAAGCTGGTATGATTGATCTGGAGGGGCCTGTTGTTCCGGATATTGATGAAGACGAAGATGAGGTGCCTGAAAAACGTGGCCGTGGCCGTAGAAAAAAGAACGAAGGCAAAACAGGTGGTGGTAGCATGGAAGCATACATCCGCAACAGGCCTTTACAAATAGATATTAATAAACCATTAATTAAGAAGGGTAACATGGCAGAGCCTAAACCTTTTGTGAATACGCAGGACAAGCGCAGCCGCTATTCCGATAAAGAGCTAATTGAGTTTAAAGAACTCATTCTTGAAAAACTAAAAGAAGCGCAAGCAGATTATGATTTGTTGAAACAAACTTTAAGCAACGAAGACAATCATGGCACGGATGACACCTCTCCGTCTTTTAAACTATTAGAAGATGGAAGCGATGTGATGAGTAAAGAAGAGACGGCTCAATTAGCTTCACGTCAGGAAAAGTACATTGTGAATCTGAAAAACGCATTGGTAAGAATTGAAAATAAATCTTACGGTATTTGCAGAGTTACCGGAAAATTAATTCCAAAGGAACGTTTACGTTCTGTACCACATGCTACTTTGGGCATTGATGCAAAATTGAGCCAGGCTTAAACATTTTAAAAACAGGTGTTGCCTTTCTTGAAAGAGAAAGGCAATTTTTTTAATGTTTTAATTGTACTTTCAGTGATAAATAAGTTACCAAACATGTGTGGGTTCCATATACTAGCTCAAAAAAATGTTCAAAAACTATAAAATTCCCCTTTTAACTGTTTTGGTGGTTTTGTTAATCGACCAAATCATCAAGATTTACATTAAACTGCATTACCCGCTTGGCGAGGTGGGAAGACTGTCCGATTGGTGCATCATTCATTTTACCGAAAACCCAGGCATGGCTTTTGGTTTTGAGTTTGGTGGCGAAACTGGAAAACTCGTTTTAAGTATTTTCAGAATACTGGCCTGTATTGGTGGTGCCTGGTACATTCGTTTTATTATTAAAAGCGGAGAACATCCCGGCTTTGTATTTTCGGTTTCTTTAATTCTGGCCGGAGCTTTAGGCAATATTTTAGACAGTGCTTTTTATGGCCTTATCTTCGATAGAGGAACTTCTCTAAACAAAGATTTTATGGAATATGTTCCTTACGATGGCGTAGCGGCCTTCACCACGAAAGGCTATGCGTCAAGCATGTATGGTTGTGTGGTGGATATGTTTTATTTTCCCATGTTTAATGGCAGATTTCCTGATTGGTTCCCGATTTGGGGAGGAGAAGATTTTCAGTTTTTCAGACCTATTTTTAATTTTGCAGATGCCTCTATTTCTACCGGAGTAGGTATTATTATTTTGTTCCAAAAGAAATTTTCAAAAAAAAGTGAAACGGAAATGGCTAAGTCTCCGGTAAGTGGTTCTTCCAGCGAAGCGACTACTGATATTAACGCCAATCAACACTAAGATCATTTATGAAGGAAGCCATCCTGCTCATTAATCTTGGGACACCAGATGCACCAACCCCATCGAAAGTGGGGAAATATCTGACACAATTTTTAAACGATAAGCGGGTAATAGATATCAATCCCATTGGTCGGTTTTTACTGGTTAATCTCATCATTGTTCCCTTTCGAAGTTTCAGCTCCTCAAAACTCTACCAACACATCTGGAAAAAAGAAGGCTCTCCGCTTTTGCTTAATAGCGTGGAGCTAAAAGAAAAACTACAAAATAAAATTGGCGAAAATTATACCGTGGACTTGGCCATGCGTTATCAAAAACCTTCTATTAAAACTACGCTCGAAAATTTAAGAAAACAAAAGCCTTCAAAAATTCATGTCATTCCTTTATATCCGCAGTATGCCAGTTCCAGCAGTGGTAGCACCATTGAGGAAGTTTTGAAACAGATAAAAGGCTGGGAAGTTATTCCCAATCTGAATATCATTTCAAAATTTTATGATCACCCAAAATTTTTAGAGGCCTTGTTGGATGAAGCGAAAAATTACGAGCATAAAAATTACGACCACGTTTTATTTAGTTACCATGGTTTGCCTGAAAGACAAATTAAAAAAGCTTCGGCGCACTACGGAGAAGATACCTGTCAAATGGGAGCTTGTTGTAATGCTATAACAAAAAACAATCAGTATTGTTACCGTGCCAATTGTTTTGAAACATCGAGGAAATTAGTAAATGCTTTAAACATACCCGAAGGAAAATACACGACGACCTTTCAATCTCGTTTGGATGACAAATGGCTGAAACCTTACAGTGATAGAGTGATTGAGGAACTGGCAAAAAAAGGCATCAAAAAAATATTGGTTTTCTCGCCTGCTTTTGTAGCTGATTGTTTAGAAACTATTCACGAAATAGGAACAGAATACGACCTCTTGTTTAAAAAATACGGGGGCGAAAAAATTACTTTGGTAAATAGCTTAAATGCCAACGAGGCTTGGGTAAACGCTTTAAGGGAGATTGTGTTGGGTTAGGGCATATAGTGGGACTTAACCTATTCCTTAATTATTTTTTCAGTCGCAACTAATTTTCCATTGTCAAACACCCTCAAAAAGTAAATGCCTTTTTTTAATTCGCGCACGTCTAGCTCCAGTCCAGATTCCCTTAAGCCCTTTGTATATTCGCTTCCTATTCTTTTAACCAAAACTTCTTGCCCCAAAGCACTGCTAATGCTTAATTTTAAATTTCTTGACACATCCTCTTCGAACTTTATTCTTAATTTATCAATTACAGGGTTAGGGTAAACGTTTACTTTGTAAGCTTTTGTTTCTAAACTACTTACTCCTAAATAAATTCCGTAATCACAAGCGGTACTACCAAACTGTATATTACCAAACTGTTGATCGGTGTAACATAAAAAACGATTAAATAATAGGCCATCACAAGTACCAAAATCTAAACCCACATAATTAAACAGAAATTGATTACTTCCAAATCGCTCTGTAATGGTAGCGGAATAGGACGGTGTAACACCAGTGGAATAGCTCACAAACAATTGTTTCAAGGGCATACTATTAATTGTAACCGTACTAATAGAATTAACTTTAATAGTGAAATTTTCATAAGGCGGTGTACCATATCCTCTTAGTACTTTTGTTTGCCAACTGTCGCCCGGTTGTACATTAAAATTATAAAGTATTTCCCATTTACCCTGGGTCATTGTATTGCTCATAAACACAGTGTCTCCAACTTGCCTAATTAAAGTGTAATATACCTCACCACTACAATAAGGGTAAAACCAGTTATGCTTTAAAACTTTATAGGTATCTGAACCTACAACCGAATCCTTTAAATAGTAGATTTTCTCATTATATGTTTTTTGGAATTGTGGATTTCCGCCGGCCACAAAGAAAAAATTATATCTCCACTCCGCCCCCTTTGGGCAAAACACAACCTGTGATTTAATTTGGTTAAACTGAATAAAAATAAAAAGTATGAGTAAAAGTTTTTTCATTCTTTGACTATTTTACAAGAATAAACTATTTTACCATTTTGCGAAATATTCAGTAAATAAATCCCTCTTTCCAAATCTCCGGTTTTAATTTTATTTTCTTGCTCTAGTTGGCTTCTTTTAACTTCTCTACCAACAACATCTGTTATCAAAATTTCAGAATTCATATTTTTTAACCGAGTTATATCTGCCATTTCGCATTTAACATTCAACATCTGATTAGCCGGATTCGGCCAAAGCACAATGTCAAGTCGAGCACCCCGATAACTATTGGGGGATCCGACATTGGGTAAACCCACCGCATTTAAAGTAGCGCAATGTGCTGCGGTACTATCACAACCGTTTGCATCGTATTTTACAAAAAAGAAGGGGTTGGGTTGTGAGTTTATAATTTGTATTGCTGCTACCCAGCCTCCATCAAAAGTACTTTCAAGAGAAGTCATGCTTTGAAAATTTGATTTGTTTTGGTCATTTGTTTTATAATCATAGTATCTTTTCCACTTAACGCTGCCTGTTTTATCAATTCTATACATTTTTGTTAGGTTATTACTGTAAGGCCCTGTTAACTCTGCCGTATCGAGATATCCACCAACTAACAAATCACCATTTCCCAACTCTCTCAAACAACCAAAACCATTCGTTACAGCAAGTTTATCAATATCATCAATTTTCCATATAGGAGTAGAAGGAGCGTTTATGTCAAACATTGCAATATAAGATCTGGTTAAATTAATACCGCCAATAGTTTGAGGATAAATAGCTCTTCCAATTGTTACAATTTTTTTGTCCTTAGTTTGAATTATATCTGCTTGATTGCCTCCAAACGAGTTAAAATGATTACGCGTTGGGTTATTACCAAGACTATCTACAACTAAAATATTGTCATTTATATCATTACTTACAAGATATTGATACCCGACAATAATTATTTTTTTGCTTAGAGTGTCCTGAATAATTGCTTTTCCATCGCTTACATTTGGTGTGGTTTTACTTATTTTTCTTCTCCAAACTTCTTTACCTGTTGCATCTGTTTTGATCAGAAGACAGGGCCTTGAGTTATTAACCCAGTTTTGAAAAAAACCTGTAATTAGAAAACCACCATCCACACTACCTGTAATCATTTGCGGGATTACATCATCAGTATTATCTCTATAAATTTTTTGCCAAAGGGTATCTCCATTCAAATTAAACTTAATTAAAACGCCAACGTATTTGGAGTTGTTTTCTAATGCACAACCGGTATAAAATAAATTATTGCCTTGTTTGTAAAATGACCTTGTAATAAAATTATTGTCAAGATAAGAAAGCGAAGCGCTACCATATTTTTTAGTCCACTGAACCTGCCCATTAGCGTTAAGACCCATAATAACGGCCTTATTAATACTACCATTTAATGTATCAACCGCAAAACCACTGGCAATGTAATTATTAGGGCTGGTTTCAAATATTGCCTTAGCTGTATTATTGGATGCATTTGGTAAATAATACCTTGTTTTAAAGCCCCCTTGGGCATTAAAAAGAAAAGAAAAGAAAAGAAATATTAAAAAAAGTAAGAGCCTCATTGGTTTAAATGATTCCCATTTGAAAGGAGAAATCGGTTCAGTGCCGATTTCTCCCTCTTTGGAGTATTATTTAGTCTTCTTTAATTATTTTGTTAGTATAAATTGTTCTTTGATTTTTAGAAAGGCTTAGCAAATACATACCACTGCTCAATTGGTTTAAAGGGATGTAAATGTGACCAATTCTATTATAAATAAAGTTAGTGTAAATTACTTTACCCAGCAAATCCTTTACTTCTAGTTTAACCATTCCTTCGTTTGCTGAATTGTAATACAGATTGATTCCTGATTTGGTTGGATTAGGATACACGTCAATAGAAAAATTTTCGTTTTCAATACTTATTTCCTGCATGACTTCGGGTTGATTATTCATCATTCTTGGTGCGGCTTCTCCTTCGGGGTAGGTGTGAGGCTCGGTGTAAGTGCTATCGCAAGCGGCTAACAAAATGGCCTGCGCCACCCATTGCCCGTCTTTATCTTCGCTGTCGGCATAAGTATAAAGGTATAGAGTGCGACTATTTTTTAATCCAAGAAATTATGAAATAGCCACTAACAAAAAGTTTGCGCAAGCAAACGCCAATCAGGGCAAATGTATAGTAAACATTTGAGCCGGCAAGTGCGAAAGCGATAAACTGGCTATTCCGTATGACCATTAAAAAAACAATAATCTAAACATATGAAAGATGATGCCTTATCGGTTAATGATAAATGTTGAACTAACGGTAACGAGATTGTTTGTTTTTAAATTTAAAAGATAAACACCTTCCGGCAAATCGTTTATTTTTATAGCAATATTTTTTTCTTGTGGTATTATTTTTTCTTCTTTTAGTTTTTGTCCTACACTATTTAAAATCTGAAAATATAAATCTCCGTTACCATTAAGGTTCTTATAATTATCAAGACTTTGTAATTCAAAATTAATAACATCATCAGCCGGATTCGGCCAAACCGCAATGTCAGGTCGAGCGTAGTCGAGACCGACGTTTGGCAAACCCACCGCATTTAAAGTGGCGCAATGAGACACACTGCTATCACAGCCGTTAGGATCGTATTTTACAAAAAAGAAGGGGTTGGGGTTAGGAAAATTTGTTTCTTCAATTGCGGCTACCCAGCCACCATCTTTAGTTGGATTAGAGTGTGTAACCCATTGTGCATTTGCTGTTATGGTGTTATTATATTTGTAATTATAATAACTATTAGAAATAATTGTACCACTTGAGGTAATTCTGGTAAATCTGGTAAGTATATTGCCTGGTTGATTATTTGGTCCATTAAGAACACCTTGTAAACTATCGTAATATCCTGCAATCAATAAGTCACCATTGTTAAGTTCATTCAAACATGAAAAACCGTTATATAAACCCTGTTTATCAAATCCGTCTATCCGCCAAATGACTTTAAGCGGATTAATATCAAATTTAATAATAAAGGGCTTCATGGTATTACTTCCACCTATGGTTTCGGTATAATATTGTCTTCCAACTGCTACAAATTTTTTATCCTTTGTTTGTATAAGATCCAAATATACTCCACCAACATTAGTATAATTCATTCTTATAACATTGTTACCTAAACTATCCGTAACCAAAATATGATCATAATTACTGACAACCCCCTGATATTGATAACCTACTATAATAATATTCTTACTTACGCTATCTTGTACGATGGCCTTTCCGTCCGAAACGTTGGGTGTGATCTTTGAGATTTTTTTTCTCCATAACTCCTTTCCGTTAGAATCAGTTTTAATAAGCATACTAGGACTATCTGCTCCCTGAAAAAAGCCTGTTATTAAAAACCCATTATCAACACTTCCTGTAACCATTTGTGGTATTACGTCTTCATTAGCATCCTTATAAATATTTTGCCAAAGCGTATCACCATTCAAGTTAAACTTGAGTAGTACACCAGTTTGCTTATTATTACTGTCCCTAACACACCCTGCATAATAAATGGAATTGCCTTGTTTGTAGAAAGCACGGCTTATAAAACCATTGTTTAAATACTCGAATTTACTTTTACCATACTTTTTAACCCATTGTACCTGACCGAAATTATTAAGCCCCATTATGGTAATCTTATTTATATTGTTACTATTCATAGTATCAATAGAAAATCCTGCTGCTAAATAATTACCCGGGCTTATTTCAAATATAGCTTTCCCAGAATTGTTTGCAGAATTTGGAAGGTAATGCCTTACCTTAAATCCCTGAGCAAAGGAAGTCAAAAAAAATAAAGTCAATATTACAGTACTACTTAGCTTCATTAACTATTAAGTGGGTCAATTGTAAAAGGGAAATCTGTAAAGATGTAAACTCACTTTTTTGAAACATATTTATTCCTCTTTAATTACCTTAGTTTTAAAAATAACTTCTTTATTATTTTTTGTAATAGTTAGTAAATACATTCCACCACTTAGGCCTGTCATTGGAATATATTGTTCACTAAAATTATTACTAATAAAGTTAGTATAAATTAGCTTACCTAACAAATCCCTTAGTTCTACTTTCACTTGTCCTTCTCCTCTGCTGCTGTATTGCAGATTAACTCCTGCTTTAGTTGGATTTGGGTAAACAGCAATTCGAGTGTTATCTTCATTTATGCTAGCTCCCTCACTTAATAGATTTGCTTGAGGCATCATCATTCTAGGTGCGGCTTCCCCCTCAGGATAAGTGTGAGGCTCCGTATAGGTACTGTCGCAAGCGGCTAATAAAATAGCCTGAGCCACCCATTGCCCGTCTTTATCTTCGCTGTCGGCATAGTTATTAAAGGTGTTTAACACGCCTGTGTTGTAGCCTAAGCCAAATATGCCCTGCAGGGTGTCTTTTTCCAGATCAATTAGTTTTTTAAGCAACTCTTTCCAATCGGTCGAGGCAAATCTTTAAGATTAAGGGCGATTGAAATAGCTAAACCAAATGAACCAAAATTTTCTTCAATTTAAGTCACATTCCCAATGGGCTTACCGCCTTGCGCCTTTGAATCCAGAGCGTCGCGCAATCCATTGCCTACCAGCATAAAGGAAAGCACCAACAACATAATGGCCATCCCGGGAATAAAAGCCAGATAGGCCTTGTCCATTAAAATATAACCATGATGCGCGTTTGTCATTTCGCCCCAGGACGGCATAGGAGGTTGGGCGCCAATTCCTAAAAAGCTAAGACCGGCTTCCGTTAATATAGCACTTGCAAAATTACTTGCAGCCATTACCACAACCGGGCCCATCACATTAGGTAAAATGTGCCGGAAAATTATCCGAGAATTTTTGTAACCTAAGGCACGACCTGCTTCCACAAATTCTTTTTCGCGCAGACTTAAAATTTGTCCACGCACAATTCTTGCCACTTCTACCCACATCGTTAAACCAACGGCAATAAATACTTGAGTTACACCCTTGCCTAGCACAAGTGTAATGGCAATAACCAATAATAAAGTGGGAATGCTCCACACGACATTGATTAGCCACATGATAACGGTATCCGTTTTGCCGCGATAATAACCTGCCAGCGAACCT
Source organism: uncultured Bacteroidota bacterium (assembly GCA_937868565.1). Classification (GTDB taxonomy): domain Bacteria; phylum Bacteroidota; class Bacteroidia; order B-17B0; family Aurantibacillaceae; genus Aurantibacillus. The sequence goes on from CALMND010000056.1 coordinate 22,513, forward strand.
AGAAGAATTCCAATGAAAATAGAAATGATTACAGAAATGAGCCCAACACTAAGACTGATGCGTGTACCAATCAACAAACGACTCAATAAATCGCGTCCTAAAAGATCGGTTCCTAAAAAATATTTTTTCGTGACTAAATTATTTTGTTTAATGGATTCCTGAAGTTCCGCCACGGATCTGGTTAATTTACGTTCCGTTCCTATTTCGTTGAACGTTAGTTCTTTTTTAAGTGAATCAAATAGAATTGGAGATTTTGGGTCGACCGCGTAAACCACATCCGCTATATTAAACGTACTAAATGAACCGTGATTTGGCGTATTGCCTGTGTATTCTTCCACCACCATATTAGCACCTTTAAATTCATAATTAAAGGCAGTGAAAGAAGCGTAAGGGTCAGCCACCCCGAAAAGCATTTTTTCAAAAAAGCCTACATCTTCTTTTCCTTCATTGCGTTTTACCAATAAAAATTGGGTGCTGAATCCTGGTTCTTTAATATGGAGTTCAGGTTTTTGGTCGTTGGCAAAAGGAGTCTTATCTGGTGTAATCTGGTAACCAAGAATGGAAACGACACAGGATAAAGCAATAATAGAAAGTCCGAAAACTGCGAGTTTATTCCGTTTAAATCGTCGCCAGGTTTGTTGGCTCAGCGATTCGGATTCAAAATCTATAATTTTCTTCTTAAAAAACACAGCAATTATTTCCAGGTTGGTTTAAAAAAAACGGAGCTAAATCCAACTACACAAGCATATACAGGGTATATACAACTTACCGGTAACGCAAACCACAACACGCTTCTGTTCTTAATAAAGTTCGAAGTTAAAAATAACATCAAAATATCAACAATTATTTTCAAAAAAACGAAGATTAATGTGGACGAATTATTTTCAGGTTGAATGTATCCGTAAACCAAACAAAAAACCCAGAAAAGGTTCACCGCCAGACTTAAAAAGGCCACACTAAAATTAAGTACATTTTTGTTGAATTTAAATTTAGAAGCCCATCGTGTTTTTTGTTTCAGCAGTGCGCCAAAGGAATAACAAGGAAAGGTATGAACCATAGCTTCCTGAGATTTTAAATAAGTGATTGTTGAGCCCGGAATTTTCTTTACATCTTCCAAAAACAGAACATCATCGCCTGAAGCGATTTCTATATGAGAAACATAACCATTCGCTTTTTCAAAGATACTTTTGGTAAACAGGAGATTGGCCCCATTGCATAAAAATGGTTTTTTATAAAAAGCACTACCGCAATTCATAAGCGCAAGAATGTTATTTTCAACGGCCTGAAGAGCCCATAGAATTCCAAAATTATCAGCGAGGGCAATGGGTGCAATCACAAAATCGGCTTGTGTTGTTTGCTGAAAATCAGATAGCGTTTTTAACCAAAGAGGAGAGGTGGTAAAAGTATCTGCATCGCGTGTTATAATTAATTCGTTTTTTGCAAAAGTCATAGCATTAGAAATACTTTTCTTTTTACCCTTTTTTTCCGAGTTCGAAATAAGTAAATAATCCAAACCAGACTTTTTTAAAATGTTATTGGCAATAGCAGCGGTTTCATCATTACTGGCGTCGTTAACCAATATTAGTTGAATATACGAGTGGGAATATTCTTGTTTTAGAATGGAGTTTAAACAATGCCTTATGTTTTTTTCTTCGTTACGGGCACAAATGATAATAGAAACTGCTTGCGTTGTAATACTGGATTTAGGATGAAAATACGTTGTTAAGATAAAGCCCCTAGCTAACCATAACAGCAAGGCCGAATACAAAAATAAAAAAACAAAAATTATACTGAACAACGCACTCATTTTTTTATTGAAAACTCCTTTAAATTAAAATTTAGTTTTAACAAAAAGTAATACCCAAAAATACTGGGTACCACAATATTTAAAAACCAAAGCAGGACGGCAGATGAAGCCAGAGCAGGATCGCTGATGCCTGTATCTTTAAAAACAAACAGAGCCACCGCAGCCCTGATTGCAGCTTCCAATAAACTGATCATTGGTATAGTGGCTGCAATTAAAAAATAAATGGCGGCTCCAGCAAAGAGAGAATAACTGAATTGTATGGGATCCAAGGTAATAATTAATAAAATTAACTGGCTGAAAAAAACCAAATAGCGGAGGATAGAAAAAAGGAACAGCCTAATTACAAGCGAAGCTGTAAAGGGATATTTAAAATCAGGGATATGATTTGCTCTACTAATTTTTTTTGAAATAAAATGGAGCAAAAACTCGATTTTGTAAATGCTCAAAGTCAAAACGGTTAAAATAGTGATTCCAATTCCTCCGGTTAGATATAATAACCAGGAATAATGATCGAGTTGATTTAGTCTGTATATTAAAGCACACAAACCCGCCAGAATTGTTATTGAAAATTGGAACATGCCATTAACAAAGTGAAGAACAGTAATTTTTGGACGATTTTCGGCTTTGAAAAAAAGTATTTTTGCCACAAATTCCGTGGCCCGTCCCGGCGCCAAATTGCCGAGGCAAACGCCACTATAAACCGAACGGATGGCGGTATTTAGATGGATGGTCTCAACCGGCGCGGTAATTAATTTCCATTTGTAAGATTCTATTCCCCAATTGATTGGAATTAAGAGCAAACAGGTTGTAAAACACAAAATTCCTTTTAGGGAAAATACGGAAGTGTAAAGCAATTGTAATTTGTCTGAAGTGAAATCGCTTTTTAATCGGAAATAAATAATAGCGAAGCTCGCGAGACCAATGGTTATTTTTAATACAGGGGAAATTATTTTTTTTCGCTCTTGCAAATTAGGCTAAATTTACATTTTTAATGGCAGTTAACGACAGAATAATCCTTGGTATTGACCCAGGCACGATAGTAATGGGATACGGATTGTTACACATTCAAAATAGTTCTTTAAAACCACTGGGCATTGGTGTGATTAAACTGGAAAAATACGACGACCACGCTATGCGTTTGAAAATAATTTTTGAAAGAATAGTGGGTATCATCGATGAATTTAAACCCGACGAATTGGCTATTGAAGCACCTTTTTTCGGTAAGAACGTACAATCCATGTTAAAACTGGGAAGAGCGCAGGGAGTGGCTATTGCAGCAGCCCTAAGCAAAAATATTCCGATTACGGAATATTCTCCAAAAAAAATTAAAATGAGTATTACCGGCAATGGCAACGCCAGTAAGGAACAGGTAGCTGCCATGCTTAAGCAAATTCTTGGAATAGACAGTATGCATGAATATTTAGATGCAACCGATGCTATGGGAGCGGCACTCTGTCATTATTATCAAAATAAAAAAGCGAGTGGTGGTGGAAAATCCTATACAGGCTGGAAAGCTTTTTTAACGGATAATCCTAAGAGAAAGGTTTAATGGAACGCAGATGACACTGATTTTTTATGATTGGCGCCGATGAAAATCTTATTTAATCCTAAGCAATCTGCGTCATCTTCATTCTATGAACGAGATTTTATTTCTTAAGCGAATTGAGTTTTTTTACTCCTAATAACTGATCGTAATAGGTTCCAAACTTGCGGTGATACACATAAATGTAATAGTCATTTTCCGTATCCCAGTAACTTCCTTCTGTAACTGTTTCATCACCGCCCTTTCTGGAATCATCGCTTAAAACATATTGGTAGTTGTAGTAACCTTGTTTTAGGTAGAGTTTGGCTTCGTAGCCATTGCGCGTGTAATTGTAAGTCATTTTACTGTTCCGATTCATACGCCAATCGGTTAATTTTCCCATCACATAAAAATTACCTTTGGCTTCGGGAGTGTAATAGGGCAGAAAAAACTCAACGTACACATAATCACCTTCAAGCTCTGGATTACCAACGGTTTCTCTGTTTCTAATTAAAAAATTACCATTAAAATCATTGTAAAATAAGTAGGGTTTGGTATTTCTTTTTTCATCCGGTTGAAGAACAATATGATTTTTTAGATTTTCATCCTTATAAATGTTCTTTACTCTTTCAGTTAAAAATCTTAGGCTACGGCAATCAAAAAAACGAAACTCATTTCCGCCATTAAAAGTACTTGCATCGTCAAGGGAATAGGTGAATTGATTCATATTAATAAAGGTTGGTTTAATATCCGTAATGGCATTGTCCCAGCGGTTATTTTGTGTAATAATAACTTTCATGTCTTTAGCCGGATTATTCATATCATAACCAGGACTTGAGATGGTAAAGTCAATGTGTTGTTTGTTGTATTGGTCTCCTCCGCCTATGGGTTGCCTGAAGTTGGCACTTAATAAAATTTTATTATCGCTGACTAAAAATCTTCTACAAAAAGCCAAATCTTTTTTATCTCCGTTAATGTAAACATACATGAGGTAATTGCCGCTTTTTGTAAACTGGGTGTTTACCTGGTTGTTTGACTGAGGAAAAACAATGGTGTAATGCGTATATTTTTGAAAAGTACTGGCGGCGTATGAAAAATTTAGAATATTCAAATCATAAAAGCCATTTAAATACTCGCTCACCATCAGGTCGCTGGGTGTCCAATCGGCATTGCAATGAATAAACGAGATGGTATATTGTTTTTGATCTCCATCCAAGTCGTCGAAAGTTAATTCGAGTTGTTCGCCGCCATTCAGATTGATAAGTGGTGCTGCTAATTCCAAGCTTGCTTCGTGAAAC
>CALMND010000057.1 GCA_937868565.1 uncultured Bacteroidota bacterium
GTAAGAACCCGAGTTTTACCAGAGCCCGCACCCGCAATTATCATGATAGGTCCTTCGGTTGCCTTTGCCGCTTCTTTTTGACTTGGATTGAGTTCTTCTAAAAAATGATCCATCCTATAAAAGTGGCATTTTTTTTCATTCGTAGGGTGGCATTATTTTTACAAGATTTAAACACGTAATTTCACTCACCAAAACCAGACCTACACTAAATATTTCAGTAGTTTCATGTTTTTTCTTAGTTATTTAATAATCACACAGCTATATTTATAATAAGATATTGCCTGAGTGAAAAAAGAATTCGAGATAGTAATTTTATTTTTTTTATTTAAAACTCTGGTTTATAGTCAGATGCCAACTTGTCCGAGCCCTTTTGTTTGGATGGACGGTGGGCCTTTTATAAAATTTTACGACCCAAGTCAGGCTCTTTCTGCAACCAATCCCGGTACCATAAATGTGCCAACTTTTGGGGGTGGTTTAACTTTAATGCCAAATATTAACGGAGGAACACTGAGTCCTACCTTTTATTCAGTTTCCGGAGGAACTTATTGGTACTGGAACGGGGCAGCATGGGTTAATACTGGTCATGGTACCGGGAACGCCGCTGCCGTTAATTTAGGCGGATGTAATAGCGCAATTTATAATTTAGTTGGCGGTTCGGGTCAAGTATACGTTTATAACGGAACCGGAAGTGGTACCTTATTGACAACTTTAGCTGGTTTTAATGGTGGTGGGCCATATGACTTGGTAGCCGACTGCAATTGCAATTTTTATGCACTAAATACAACCACTCCTAATCAGAATTTAACCATGTATAGCCCCAATGGCACTCCTTTATGCACATATTCGATGTCGGGCATGCCAAACACCAGTGCAGGCGGTGGTTTTGCAATTATTGGTAATACCATTTATGTAAAAAATAATCTGGCTAATGGTTTTTTTATTGGAAATATTGCAGGCTCTTCAATTACTTTTACTCAGGTTATGGGGTTTACGGCGTCGCCTGGTGATTTCGCTTCTTGTCCGGTTTGTTACCCTGCAGTAAATTTTAACAATGTAAGTATTACAAGCGCGGTGCTTGCTTGTTCAGTACCAACTGTAAATATTATTGTCACCACAAATACTGTTGGTGCCAGTTTTTCCTGGAGTGGTCCTGGTATAGTGGGTCCAACTAACGGGTCCGTTGTTGTCGCAAACGCCCCTGGTATATATAGCTGTGTTGTTTCTGCCGGTGGTTGTCCGCCTGCACAAATGACATTAACAACGTCGATAGGAAGCAACACATCAGTTGTATTGGCCAGTATTACGCCTTCGGGAAATATCTGTACAACTGGTAATGGACAAACCCAACTGGTAGTAGCACATTCTTTTACGTCAGATGTGATTACTTGGTCTGGGCCGGGAATAGTTAATGGGCAAGGTACCGGTACTATTTTATTAAATGCTCCAGGAATATACTCCGTAGCGGTTACAGACATTTCAAATGGTTGTGTTGGGACGAGTACTGTTCAAATTGCACCCACTCCTAGTTTGAATATTAGTTTAAGTAGTCCTACTGTATGCGCAAATAATTTTAATGGCTCATTGGCGTCCCTCACGCTTACTCCAGGCGGCGCTAGTAATTATACTCTGCTCGCAAGTCAGGGTTTTTCGACTTCGAGTCCAAATGGCACCATTATGCCATGCTTCCCCATTGCGCCTTTTTCCTTTTCCCCATTCGTTGCAACTGCTACTTTACTTGGTTCAAACGGTTTTTGCTCTAGCAGTACCTCAGTTAACTTTACCATAATTCCAAATCCCACGGTTAACATCACACCCTCGCCGGCAAGTATGTGTCCTTATTCAAATGTTCCTTTTGCAGCAAGCGGTGCATCAAATTATACCTGGTCGGGTGGGGCGGGGCTTAATGTATACTTTGGCAACGCTGTTGTTGCCACGCCGACTATTTCTACAACTTACTTTGTTGTTGGAGAAGATAGTGGTTGCTATAGCACAACCAAAAACGTTTCTCTCACAGTATTGCCAATACCGTTGATTTCTGTAAGTCCATTGACTTCAACAATATGTCTTGGTTCTTCGTTGACGTTAACTGCTTCTGGAACATCAGCTTCTTTTGCATGGTCTCCGCCAGGGGGTATTGTAAACCCAACCTCCTCAGTTATTATTGCTTATCCTGTAAATTCAGGTGTTTTTAATGTTATAGGTACCTTAAATACTTGCACGAATTCAGCGAGCGCTAGTGTTACAGTTGTTCAACCACCTGTTTTGAATATTGCGTCTAGTTCAAACTCGGTTTGCGCTTTCAATTACAATGGTTCGCCTAATTCGATAAGTCTTATTCCCTCTGGAGCAAATAATTACACCTTACTAGGTGGAAGTGATTTCCTAGTTGGTTTTCCTAACGGGCCCAATATGCAACTTGTTCCTACAGTAACACCTCAAGCGGGAATTTCAGTTGGAACTGCAACATTGTTTGGTCAAACTAGCGTTTGTACAGTATCTATTACAAAGACATTTTCCATCATTAATAACCCTACAATTTCCGTTTCACCTTCCAGTGCGAGTATGTGTCCTTATGATAACAGGGTATTTACAGCTTCGGGTGCTGGTAGCTACACGTGGGCGGCTGATCCTACCGCAACATTGTTAAATAACGCCACGATCAAAGCCAGCCCGCCGTTTACACAATTCTATTCCGTACTAGGAAGCAGCTTAGGATGCAACAGCCTAAGTAAAAATGCAATTTTATTGGTGCTTCCAATTCCTAACGTAGCGGTTTCGCCTGTTAATGGCACTATTTGTTCGGGAAGTAGCGCTACATTAATCGCGTCAGGAAATGCCAGTCTTTATACGTGGACGCCGCCTCTTAACTTATCTAGCACCGTTGGTACGAGCGTTGTTGCTAACCCTTTTCAAACGCAAGTATATACGGTTTTAGCCACTCTAAATACCTGTACGAACTCTGCCGTTGCCACAGTGTCGGCTATTCCCGTGCCGGTAATAACCGCTTCTGCAACTAACTACACCGTTTGCAGTGGAGCAAATACCAATTTAACGGCTTTTGGAGCATGGACTTACAGTTGGGTACCAAATATTTATTTAAATAATAATTTAGGAGCTTCCATAATTTCTTCACCTAACGAAAAAACAACATACACGGTTCATGGTTATAACGGTATTTGCACGGGGGCAACAACTATACAAGTACACACGGTTAAAAGGCCGGACATGACTCTTGAATGCCCGGAGAATCAAATTTGCCTTGGTGCAACACTCCCTATTACAGTGAGAGGGGCGCAAAACTATAGCTGGGCTCCTATGGAAAGTATTTTAATTTTGGGAAGTAACTCAGTTGTAACAGTATTTCCGCGTGCGAATACTAATTATACCGTTTTTGGAACCACCTCACAGGGTACAATTACTTGCTATCAGCAGCTAAGTTATTCGGTTATGGTTGTAAATCCAATAGTTGCAAAGGTTTCTGAAAGTATTTCAATTTGTCATGGTGAAAAAGTGACGCTTTCCTCATCAGGTGGTAATACCTACAGTTGGAACCCTTCCAATGGTTTAAACGCAATAAACGGTGCTGCGGTGGTAGCGGGACCAACCGTTTCCACGGTATACTCGGTTCACGTATCACATGACACGTATTGTGGCTCCACCGCTACCGTTTTCGTAGAAGTAAATCCAAAACCCCTTGTGTTTGCAGGGAAGGATACGACTTATAATTTAAGCGAACCTATTTTCATTGTTGGTAGTGGCACAGGTACTTTATCATGGGTGAGTGGCGAGGCTATACAGTGCAAAGTTTGTCCGATTACACAAGTTTACCCAACCGGAAGAAGTTGTTATGTTTTAGAGGCCAGAAACGACTATGGTTGTGCGGCGAGAGATGAAGTATGTATTGAAATAACAGAGGATTTTTCAGTCTATATACCTAATGTTTTCACACCTAATAAGGATGGCTCTAATGATGTATTTTTTATTTACGGCGAAAATATCAATAGTGTAAGCATGGAAATTTTTGATCGTTGGGGAATTAAAATGTTTAGTTCCAAAGATCAGGCGATAGGATGGGATGGAACAAACAAAGGTGTTGTTTGCCCCGACGGTATATATATTTATGACATTAGTTTCGTCGGATTAAACAATAAACGCTATACCAAAACGGGACATTTAAGTTTGGTGAGATAGCAAGAAAACATTTTCTAACTTTCAGATTTTCTATTACTTCTCGTTAATCCAAGATTATAATGAGCTAGCAAAGAATCTAAAATTTTTATTTTACCTTGGCTTTTTGCATGGGGTTTTGTCCAGTGCTTTGGCCTCTTACACTTGCTGCCTTCGATTTAAATAAATCAAAACGCGAAGTTTCGTTTTTAATATTCCACATATTATTTTTTTCATTAATATCAGCAGTTTCACGGTTGGGGTCTATTTGGATAGAAAGTACTTTTTTGTTTTTTAGAAAAGTTTTTGTCACTTCTTTTTCATTTTTACGCCATACGTAAGCACTTATTTTTTCTATGTCGCTACTTCCATCTGCATAATTGAACTGAATGATGAGTGGCGTTACCAAGCCTCCTTTATTTGAAAATTTAATTTCGTATATAAATTTGCCATCATATTTTGAGAAAAGACTGTCGGTGCATTCCTCCAAATTTTCATATCGGTTCTTTACTTCCTTGGTTATTTCGTTCGATGGTTTGTAATGGTAATAAAAGTCTTTAAGAGTGGTATCCTTTTCAACTAAAGTAACTATTCCGCTTTCACGATTTCGGATATCGGTAATGTACTCTGCATTTTTAGGTCGCGGAAAATTTGTTATGGTATCGGTTTTTTGCGGTACTTTTTGTCCCTTATTTAAGCTGTAAGCTTTTACTGTATCAATAGCAACGTCAACAGGTTCAATATCATAAAACCAACCTCGCCAAAACCAATCAAGATCGACAGCACTGGCGTCTTCCATAGTTCGGAAAAAATCTCCTGGTTCCGGATGCTTAAAAGCCCATCTTGTGCAGTATTGTTTAAACGCATAGTCAAATAGTTCTCTACCCATTACAGTCTCCCTTAAAATATTTAAGGCTGTTGCAGGTTTAGCATATGCATTGGGGCCAAATCCAATAATATTTTCACTATTACTCATAATTGGTTCTAGCTGACTTTTTGGAAGTCGCATGTAATCTACGATTTTGTATGCTGGTCCTCTTTGTGAGGGATAAGTGGCGTCAAATTCTCTTTCGGTTAGATACTGAACAAAGGTGTTTAAGCCCTCATCCATCCAACTCCATTGACGTTCGTCACTATTAATAATCATCGGAAAAAAATTGTGGCCCACTTCGTGAATGATAACTAAAATCATTCCGTTTTTGCTTCCCTCAGTATAAGTACCATCTTTTTCAGTTCTTCCG
>CALMND010000058.1 GCA_937868565.1 uncultured Bacteroidota bacterium
AGAATCTGAAAGTTATGTGTGGACAAGTGGAAAGACAAAAAACCGCTTTGGTATTCGCGCCACTTATTTAATTGGTTATCCTAAAAAAAATGATAAGAAAAATAAATAAATTTCTAGGTGGTTCTATACTTCTTGCTTTTTCTTTATTGGTTTGTGTGCCTTTTTGTGATTTTATTTTGTCTTTTGTTTTTAGTTCAAATCAAAGCGAAGGCGACACTACAAAACAAATCTTGGCAGGTGTCGCAAGTGAAACAACTAGAGCGTTTATTACTTATTATCTCTATTCTGTTACAGAAAACAAAGGCAGTAGCCTAAATCACGGAATTAAGCACGGTTTACTTTATAGTGCTTTGATTGGCAGCTTGTATTTAATTCTTGGTGCGTTTTATTTTCAATTAAATTCACTATTACACTTTTTAATAGCTGACACATTTATATTGATAGTTCAAGGTTTTGCTTCGGGATTTGTACTTTATAATATTTCCAAAGAAAAGAGAAATAGATAAACAACGAACCGCTAGCAGCACCTACAAATTATGCCGCGCATTTCGGCTTGTAAATTCAGGCGGACATTCGTACATTTAAATTCACGGACGGCGGCGTAAACTTTAATGGCAATAAGATAGTACCAATTTTATGATTACCCAATTGTAAGGGAAAAGGCAATGGAAAATACACTTAAAAAAAAAAATTATTTTAGAGGAACTTAAATAGTAACAATCAAAACAAATAAAACGATGGCACAAATTAATCCACACATCAACTTTAATGGAAATGCAGAAGAAGCATTTACTTTTTACAAATCAGTATTTGGCGGAGAATTCACAAAAATCATCCGATTTAAAGATTTACCGAGTAACCCTGATTTCCCAATTCCAGCAAGTGAAGCCAATAAATTAATGCATATAGCATTGCCAATTGGACAAGGCTTTTTATTTGCAAATGATATTTTGGAGATGATGGGACGAGTAGATGAAAACGAAAATCGTAGTAAAATTGCGATTACTGCGGAGAGTAAAGAAGAGGCACACAAGGTATTTAATGGACTTTCCGCAGGTGGACAAGTCGAAATGCCAATGGACGAAAACCCTGATGGAACTTATTTTGCAATGTTTAGGGATAAATTCGGTATTGAGTGGATGGTCAAATATGACCCAAAAGGGTAACATATAAATTAGCTGTGTTCATCGACAGGCAAAGAAAAACTTGCGCTAACAGCTGTGGCCCATTCACAACTGACCTTTAAGTATAAAATTCATCCTCTTTATTTCATTATAGAGCTTGCATCTTTTAGTTCAGAAAGATTAATTAAGAATTTTTATGTGCTAAAAATAGCTTTACTACACCCATGCCTTCGGTTAATTTAATTTATTGTATTAAATTTATATTGAAAATCTTTAGAGTACAAGTCTAAAGGTTAGCTGCAACAATATGAAGACCGCCAAACACACGATATTACTTTTTATAATAGCTGTTTTCGGACTGATAGCTTGTAAACAAAAGCAGACTTCACAAATTCGTAATGACTTTAAAAAGTATTACGACCAATTTAATGTTGAAGGTTCTTTTGCACTATACGACCCGAAAGCCGACAGATACATTTTTTATCATCAAGACCAATTCAAAAAAACATTTTCACCTGCTTCGACTTTCAAAATTTGCAACTCACTTATTGGGCTTGAAACGGGAGTTATAAAGGACGAGAGCTTTGTAATTCCATGGGACAGCGTTATGAGAAATCCCGTTTGGAACAAAGACCACGATTTGAAGACAGCATTCGCCAACTCAACGGTGTGGTATTATCAGGAACTTGCAAGAAGGGTTGGGGGAAAAAGAATGAAATATTGGTTGGACAAAGCTAACTATGGTAATGCCGACACTTCCGGCGGTATTGACAAATTTTGGTTGGAGGGTGGGCTTCGGGTTTCACCTTATCAACAAATTGACTTTTTGCAACGCTTGCATGAAAACCAATTACCATTTTCGAACCGTTCAACCGAAATCTTGAAAAAAATTATGGTTGACAAGGTCACTTCAAGTTATGTCCTAAGAGGCAAAACAGGTTGGGGTGGACAAGACCACAAAGAAATCGGTTGGTTTGTAGGTTGGTTGGAAAATACAGGACAAGTTTACTATTTCTCCAATATGGTTCAAATGCCTGACACGAGCACTAATTATGTAAACTTTGACGCAGCTCGCAAAGAAATTGTATACAAGATCCTAAATGATTTAAAACTCACAAGCAATGATGAATAAAATAGCTGACATATTTCATTACTTTCTTAGAAACGCAACTATTGACAAGGTGTTTGTTGGCTCTAACATGATAAAGACGCTGAATACCAACTACAAAAAGGCAAAGGAGGAGAATAAAATTTTTACGACAATCTTGGACAAGCAAACTAGTAACTAATGGCAGATGCTGGCCACGTTGAATCGACGTGGGTTCGGTTTTCAAATTTTAGTACTTATCCACCCAAAATAGAATAAATGAAATTTTAAAACAAAATTATTATGAACTACAACAAAAAGGTTACCGAATACATTGACCGAGCTTCGGATGAACAAATTGTAATTCTTGAAACTTTGCGAAAACTCATTCACGAATCAGCAATGGGTGTTTCAGAAGAAATGAAATGGAATATGCCAGTATTTGCCAAGACAAAAGATTTCGCTTATTTAAGATTTGCCAAAAATCATATCACGCTTGGTTTTTACAATATCAATAAAATAAAAGACCCTGACAATTTATTAGAGGGTGAAGGCAATACTTTAAAGCATATAAAAATTAAAAGCGAAAAAGATATAAAGCAAAAAATTATTTCAGAATGGTTGAAACAGATTACGAGCTGACAAAAAAGCGAACCGCTAACATTGGCTTTTTTTTTTAATGATTAATTTGCGCTTTCTTCGCCAGTCAAAAACCTAAAATGGTAATTTAAAACTGGAGATAAAACTACTTGCAAACGATTTACGCAGCAAGAAAAACTAAAAAAATCAGGTCAATTTTTTATTTAGAATCAAAGTCATTTTGGTACCCACATCAGGCTGCGAATCAATTTCCAATTTAGCATGATGACTTTGGATTATTTTAAACACGATTGACATGCCAAGGCCGGTACCTTCGCCGACATCTTTGGTAGTAAAAAAGGGCTCGAAGATTTTTTCTTGTACTTCTTTAGTCATACCAATTCCTGTATCTTCAAAGCTTACGCATACCTTTTCTCCAGAAGTGTAAGAGCTAATTGTGAGGTAGTTTTTTTCATTTGGGTTTTTGTGTTTCATCGCATAAATGGCATTACTCAGCACGTTCATAAACACCTGGTTTAATTTTCCCGGGTAACATTCAATGACTGGAACGTCGGAGAGTTTCGTGACAATTTCCACATTAGCAGGAACCGAACTCCTTAATATTACCAACGTAGATTCAATTCCTTCGTTTACATTTACTTCTTTAATATCGCTTTCATCTAGCCTTGAGAAATTCTTTAAGCCGGAGACAATTTCGGCTGTGCGTTTTGCCCCATCTTCAATACCCATGAGGAGAGTTCCAATTTCTGTTTTTAGGTATTCCAAATCAATTTTCTTTTTGTATGAGTCAATTTCTGAGAGTTGCTCCTTAACGCTTTCATTTGGTACTAGAGCTTCGTATCTTTTTACTACATCTAAAACCTCCGAGATATCCATTTTTAGTGGCGTTAAGTTGGCACTGACAAAATTAATAGGGTTATTAATTTCATGCGCAATGCCCGCAGTAAGTTGACCCAGTGAAGCCATTTTTTCAGCATCCACTAATTGAGCTTGAGTGTCTTTTAAATAGGTGAGGGTTACCTTTAACTCCTCATTGGTTTCTTCGAGTTTAATGGTGCGCTCCTGTACTTTTTGCTCTAAAACAATGTTTTGTTCAGAAATCAGCTTTTGATTTTGTTCTGAAACCAATAAGGCTTGTGCCTGAGACTCTTCCTTTTCCGTTTTGAGAACGTTGATGCGATCGGCTAGCGCCAAGGAAAGTAAAACCACCTCAGCAACCGCTCCAAAAGGCATGGTATAAAAGGTAAAATCGTTAATAGGAAGTATACCCAAATTTGTCATTGCATAAATTGTAACGCCAAAAAGAAACATAAACCAAGCCAGAAGGAAAAATCGCGCCGGCTTATAATCTTTTTTAAATACAACAAATGCGGCAATCAGCATATACATTGAAAGTAAGGAAGCGGATAATGTAATTAATAGATAACTAATGTGAAATTGGGATAGCAAGGAAAATAGAACGGCGACCAGATAGGCAGCATTAAAGTACTTAAATCCTTTATCAAGTTTAGGACAGAAAAACCCGGTATTTAAAAATACACGCATAAAGTAAGCACTTGCAATGCCCACCATTGGCGAAAAAATAAAAGCACTCCATTGCGCCATAAATGGCACGTTAGGCCAAAGGTATTGGAAAGTATAGCCCTGGATACTCACTTGTGTGAGGATAACAGTAGCAAGATAAATGATGTAAAACAAATATGTTTTATCTCTTACCGTCACGTAAAGAAAGGTGTTGTAAAGCAGCATGACAATCATGATACCGGAAAAAATTCCCAGAATATAATCTTTGATTTTGTTGCTTTCGAATAGGGTTTCCTGTGCTCCAATTATAATTGGAACCTGAAAGTTATCTCTGGACTTTATTCTGAAATAGAAAACGTTTGTTTTAGTTGAGTCTAATCTGATTTTATAAATATAGCTAGGATCAAAAAATTCTCGAGCGCTAAAGGGCAAACATTCTCCACCTCTTTTGCATTTTAATTCACCATTTTTATCGTATTCATAAAAATCAATTTCATCTAAACCTGGTTGCGAAATTTGTAAACCATAATTTTCTTTGCTGGTTTTATTATTTACTTCCAGTTTAAGCCAATAAGTGGAAGGGCTAATGCCAAAATTTGCAACATCTTTGTTTATCGGAATAAATTCCTTAGTCTCAAGGATTTGATTTAAAGACAGTTTGCTCTCTTTATCCTCAATGTACGAAATCCCTTTATTTATTAGCTTATTTTCATTTAGCTCTTCTGACAAAGTAATTTGCGAAAAACAAACAAGTTTTGAAACAAAAAGAAGTAAAATTAGCAGAGATTTTTTCATAGTGGCTAACTCATTAATAATCGGTATTCAATTTCTATCGGTAGGTTTTCAGGAGTTTTTTCAATACAAGTTTGTAAAGGCTTGCTTCTTAAATCAAGCATTTTTTCCCTGTCAAATTCATCTGCGGTGGAAAGTTCTTTTGCGTTTAATATTCCGAGTACTCTGGCTATATATTTTTCATTGGGGTATATGAACTCGCCGTTATTTCCAAGTGAATTATCCACCACAAAACCAACCTTTGTAAACATTTTTAAAGTATAGTCGGCACAAATACCCATAAGCGTATTGCATTTAATCTGATTTAAGATAGAAATTCCTGCTCTGGTTAAAATGATACTTAATCCTGTTCCTGCCACTTCCTTAGCATTCCACAACGCGCAGAGCTCTCCAACACCATCATTAATATATTCTCCGACTACTTTGTGAATTCTTGGATCCATCTTTCCAATAGCTTTTTCAACTGGCAATAAGTTAATTCCATCTGCTATCTGAGCTCTTACGCCTCCAACTACCGTTCCGTCTTCTTTTTCGGCTATTACACAATAAACCGTGTCCCATTTCATCCACTCCTTATTATTGGTGGTAATATTTGTTATGCCGTAACTAATCAACACCTCCAAATGCCCAGCTAAGTACTTCTCGCAAAGTTCCGGATTGTCCAAAGCCTTAAATGCACGAAATATAAGTTTCATAGTTTAGCTTTCAAAAAACACTTCCTTCATGGGTTTTCTTAAAGACCTTGTATTTGGTCTTTCGGCATCAAACAATCTAAAAAGAAAGACTCCTCTTTTCAAGTCCAGTTCACTAAAGACAAGCGACACTTGTTCTTTGACTTTTTGTAAATCCGAAATATCCTCTTGTGAGAAAAGTTTATCTTTTTCACCCTCTTCTAAAAACTTTATTAAGTATAAATATAAACAAATTGGTTGAAAAGCTAAATTATTTTTTGTGGCACTGAGCCAAGCTTTTTCAAAAGCTATTCCACCATTAATCAAATCCATTTTTGAGTGGGAGGGCATAGTAATTAAGCCAATTGCTGATGAGTTTGAGATTTTGTTGTAAGCTAAATTTTCGAAAAGCTTTCCTTTTCCGCATTCGTTTAAGAAAGAGGCCACTTTCTTATCAGATAAAATTTTATGGGCCATAAACACTGAATTAGGTTCTTCAAGAGTCCTAAAATCAATTCCTACTTTTCCTAATATACGAGTCTCCCTTATTACCTCTTTATTTAAATACTCGCTATGCATGACCGGATTAAGTAAGTTAATTCTTTCACAAACAGAAAGCGCATTTGCGATGGTGGTAATTTTATTTTTATCCGTCAAAAAATTAAGGGATGCGCCTTTAACGTCACTGATTGAATCCCTGATTTCATTAAGCACCTTATTTTCTATTTCTGAACCTAAACCTCTTTTTCTGTTTGTTTCACGAATAAAGATATAATTGGCCAAAGCGCCTTGATGTTTGATTTCCGGCGCATTTTTAAACGTAAATTTCGCAATCAAATTGCTGCTGACTCCAAACGGGAAATAATCAATTTTAGCATGGTAACCCAATTCCGCAGCTTTTATTGTCGCATTTTCAATTGCAGCGCCTGCGGCTAAATACTCATTAAAAAAAAGTTTAGTACTCACCGATTCAGAATAGTTTCTTTTTATGAAAAGAAACAATTTGTTTTTTTGACTTAGCCAGCTCCATGGTTGGCTATTTCCCAAAGAGGGGGCGGCGATTGCAGCATGAACAATTTTTTTTAATGTTTGTTTCCCAGCATCTGATTTA
>CALMND010000059.1 GCA_937868565.1 uncultured Bacteroidota bacterium
CATAAAAATGTTCCGCTTTGCCAAGAAGTACTTTTTTAACTTTTATTTTTTGACTTACCTTGAAACACTGGTACAAAATAATATCCGTCGTATTGATTCTTTACTCTTTGGTTTGGGGTTTGCTGAATCCCGTTCCGCGACTGAACATTTTAAACGAAACCATACGGAATGTCTATTATCATGTACCCATTTGGTTTGCCATGCTGTTTATGATGACATTTTCCCTCTTTCATAGCATTTTAAGCCTTTCTAAAAACAATTTACAAAACGACTCCAAAGCGTACAATGCAGCTGTGGTTGGTTTTTTCTTTAGCATTCCAGGATTGCTTACCGGCTCCCTTTGGGCCAAATATACCTGGGGTACCTGGTGGACCTTCCAGGATCCTAAGCTAAACGGGGTGGCGATAAGCATTTTAATTTATCTGGCTTATTTTATTTTACGCTTTTCGGTAGATGATGAATTGAAAAGAGCCAGAATATCTGCGGTTTATAATGTCTTTGCATTTGTGATGATGAATGTTTTTATAATGATTTTACCAAGATTGGCAGACTCCTTGCACCCGGGTAATGGAGGAAACCCCGCTTTTGGTAAATATGATTTGGATAATAACATGCGCACTGTCTTTTACCCAGCCGTTGTAGGCTGGGTTTTGTTCAGTTATTGGTTATTTAATCTAAAAAACCGTATCAGTCACATTAGCGAGAAATTACATGAGTAAAAATTTAGTAAGTTTGTTGTTCTTATTCATTTCAATATTTATGAAAGCACAGGACACCTTCAACCAGCCCCAAATGGCTGACACTATGAGAAGTAATGGAAAAATTTATGTTGTTATTTCAGTCATTGCCTTAATTTTTTTATCGTTGGTTTATTTTCTGGTTCGTATGGACAAAAAAGTGAAAAAACTAGAAGATAAGTTGAACGAAAAAGGTAACTAGCTTTTAGAGCAATTTTGTAAAAACTCTATGAAAAAATTACACATTATCGGAATCATCATCATTGCTGTAGCAATTGGTGTTATTTTTGTGTCCTTAAAAAACACCAGCACTTACGCAGACTTTACGGAGGCTATGGCTAACCCAGACAAAGAATACCATGTAGTTGGTAAACTAGATAAAAATCAACCACTTGTCTACGAACCAAAAATTAATACAGATGAATTTTTATTTAGTATGGTTGATAACAAAGGAGTTTCGCGTCAGGTAGTTTTGCACAAAAGTAAACCGCAGGATTTTGAAAAAAGCGAGCAAATTGTGTTGATTGGTAAAATGCAGGGTGAACAGTTTCATGCGAACGATATCCTTATGAAATGCCCTAGCAAATACAGTGAGGGCAAGCCTCAGGTTAATTAAATACCTTATGAGTGGGATAGATTACGTTGGAGAGAGATTATGGGCCGGACAATTAGGTAACACTTTTGTGGTATTATCCTTTGTGGCGGCTCTACTTTCTTGCGTGAGCTATTATTTTTCCTATAGAGATTCTTCTTTTGTCACGCTAGCACGATTTTCTTTTAATCTTCACGGTTTTTCTGTTGGTTGTATTGTCATGACCATGTTCTACATGCTCTTCAATCATTTTTTTGAATACCAATATGTGTGGCAACACAGCAATACCGATATGAATATGAAATATATTCTTTCCTGTTTTTGGGAAGGGCAGGAGGGTAGCTTTTTGTTATGGACTTTTTGGAACATTGTTTTAGGGCTCATATTAAAAAAACAATTAAAAGGAGGGGAGTGGGAAATACCGGTAATGACGATTTTTGCTTTGGTACAGGTTTTTTTAGCCAGTATGATTTTAGGAGTTTATGTTTTCGATTACAAAATAGGTAGTAATCCATTTTTGCTCCTTCGTCAACATCCCGAATTCAGCAGTCTTCCTTTTATTCAAAACGCCAACTACCTTGCTAAACTCAATGGTAGGGGCTTAAATCCGCTCTTGATGAATTATTGGATGACGATTCATCCCCCCACTTTGTTTTTAGGTTTTGCTTCAACGCTCACACCATTTGCTTTTTCAATAGCTGCTTTTTGGAATAAAAAATATAGCGAGTGGCAAAAAATAGCTTTGCCTTGGACTTATTTCGGAATTCTAATTTTAGGAGTAGGTATTTTAATGGGCGGCGCATGGGCATATGAAGCCTTAAGTTTTGGGGGATTCTGGGCTTGGGATCCCGTGGAAAATTCCTCGCTGGTTCCCTGGATAGTATTAGTGGCGGCAGGGCACACCATGATTGTCAATAAAAACAATGGAGGCTCTTTATTCACCACACACTTTTTATCACTCTCTTCTTTTTTATTGGTACTCTATTCCACCTTTCTTACCAGAAGTGGTATCCTTGGCAATGCCTCTGTTCACGCCTTTACTGATTTAGGTATGACCGGACAATTGGTATTATATGTTCTCACTTTTATTTTTATTAGCGTGGCTTTACTAATTAATGACAAATTAGTTAAAACAAGTTACATCGTTCTTTCTTTGCTGCTATTAGTATTTTCGGTGATGAATGGTAATGCAAAAATTATTTTAATGATTTGGATATCTTTATCGGCAGTCCTTACCATATTCTGTTATTACCGTTATTTTCCTAAAGAAAAGGAAGAGGAGGAGCTTTTCTCTCGCGAATTCTGGATATTCCTTGCTTCGATGTTGCTTATTCTCTCTGCTTTGATAATTACATATTTTACTTCCATTCCTGTAGTCAATAAATTATTCGGAACCGAATATGCGCCGCCTAAAGTGCCCGCCTATAATATCTGGATGTTTCCATTTTCCATACTTAGTTTATTGTTGATTGGAGGCGCTCAATTCTTGAAATACAAAAAAACAGAAGGAAAAAAATTTCTAAAACGAATTTCTTACAGCTTTTCTTTTGCTGTAATATTTGGAACGGTGTGTTCTATACCTTTGTATCTCTTAAATGGATTTTCAGAAGCAAACGCAACGGAAAAATGGAATCTGATAAGTTATTCTCTTCTACTAATAAGTGGCATATTTGCTCTCACGGCCAATGCGGATTACGCTTTAATGGTGTTGAAAGGAAAAATTTTTAAAAGTGGTGCAGCGATTGCACATATTGGGTTTGCCTTGTTACTGGTGGGCGCATTAATTTCAACATCCAAGAAAGTGGTTTTATCTAAAAACACAGCTCAAAGAAAAGTCTCTGGTCTGGGTGCCGACTTTGACGATAAAAAAAGTATCCTATTAACCATGGGAGATACTCTGCCAATGGGGCCTTATCTCATTACCTATAAGAATAAAAGACGGGAGGGTATTAATGTGTATTTTGACGTGGATTATTTAAGGTTAAATAATGATAACAAACCAGAATTTGATTTTACACTAGTACCGCATGTGCAGGATAATCCACGTATGGGTAAAGCGCCAGAGCCCGCTACGCGTCATTATCTTGACAAAGATGTTTATACGCACGTTACTTATGCGGATTTAGAAGTAGATACTTCAAAGGTAAAAAAGGATGCTTTTGCGACTGCCAAAAATTACGTAGGGCATATGGGCGACACCATTTTTTCGAGTAACGCTATTATTGTTATTGATTCATTAAGAACTAATTTGAGTAAAAAAGAATACGAAAAAAATGACTCCTTACTGGAGGTAACAGCCGTGCTGCGCTGCGTGGATGTGAGATCAAGAGTTTTTATGGCCTATCCAAAATTTATTATTAAAAACAATGTTGTAATTCCAATTGAGGACGTTGTTGATGAGTTAGGTTTAAAACTAGTTTTCTGGAAAATTAATCCGGAAGAAGGGAATATTGAAATTACTATGAGTGAAAAACTATCCAATAACAAAGATTTTATTGTGATGGAAGCCTACGTCTTTCCTTATATCAATATTCTTTGGTTGGGAAGTTTGACTATGGCAATTGGTACATTTATTGCAATAAGGGAAAGAATCCGTAAATTCAAGGTTCAATCAGGTAAACTGTAATGACAACAATTTCGGTACAAAAAGTCGTGATACTCGGTTGCGGTAATTTAGCTTGGCATCTTGCTAAAAACCTTAATTCACAAAAAAAGTATTCCCTTTTTATATATAATCATAAACCCAACGAACAGTTAAGGCAATTTAAAAAAAGTTTTAACGCAAAAATTTACGAAAATTTTGAATCTATTATAGTGGACTCGGATTACTATTTTATATGTGTAGCAGATCGATTTATTGCCAAATCGGCAAAGAGAATAAGTACGCGAAAATCAGAAGCTGTTATTATACATACATCAGGGAGTGCGTCTATAAAAGAACTAGGAGAGCGACTTTGCGACACAGCAGTTTTCTACCCTTTGCAAACATTTTCTAAAAACGATGACCTAAATTGGGCTGAAACACCCATAATAATTGAGTCTTCCAAAGAAAGTACAGTTATCAGGATGAAAACGTTTGCCAAAAATATCAGTAGAAATGTTCTGATAATGGATTATACCCTCCGTTTAAAGATGCATCTGGCTGCGGTTTTGGTTAATAATTTCACTAATTCCCTTTATGTTGCTTCTATGGATGTAATCGGAAAGCACATGGGAGGAAAGGGCCATATTTCTTTATTGCTGCCGCTCATTAAGCAGACTGTTGACAAATTGGACAAATTAGACCCTCATGAGGCTCAAACCGGACCCGCCAAAAGAGGCGATAAACACGTTATGAAAAAGCACTTAACGCTTCTTTCAAAACAAAGTGAAATGAAGAAAATTTATAAGCAAATGAGTAAATTAATTGTTAAACAGCAGGAAAATAAACATGCTTAATTTTAAGGAAGCCCTTTCCAAAGTAACAACTATGATGTTTGACATTGATGGTGTAATGACAGACGGCAAGGTGTTGATAATGGATAGTGGTGAAATGGTTCGCAACATGAATTCCAAAGACGGGTATGGATTGCATCTAGCAGTTACCAAAGGGTATAGAATTGCAGTTATTAGTGGTGGGAACAATCAGTCTGTAAAAAATGCCCTAGCGAGAACCGGAATTAAAGATGTTTTTATACAGCAACACGATAAATTAAGTTGTTATCTGGAATATTTAGCTTCAAATAATTTAAAGGACGAAGAAGTTATGTTTATGGGTGACGATTTACCTGACTATGAAATAATGAGTAGGGTCGGAGTGGCTGTATGCCCGAATGATTCTGCTATAGAAATTAAACAAATATCACAGTACGTTTCACCAAAGAATGGTGGAGAAGGCTGTGTAAGAGATATTATCGAACAGATATTAAGAGTGCAGGGTAAATGGGAAATTGTAAAATGGTGAAATAATTTGAGACGCGCGTTAGATAACAAGTTGATTGCTTTTCTGAAACTCATAAGGACAGAGAATCTTATGATGATAGTTCTCACACAAATCTTGTTACGTTATTTGGTCGTGCAAAAAATTCTGAATCAAAACCAGCTGGAGTTAGAATTGGGAAATGCGTTATTCGGATTGATTGTTTTAAGTACTGTTCTTATTGCAGCAGCTGGTTACATAATTAATGATTATTTCGATGTAAAAACCGACACGATCAATCATCCCGATACGGTAGTTGTTGACCGTGTTATTGGCCGGCGTTGGGCAATTATACTCCACATAACATTTACAATTGTCGGAATAATATTGGGCATGTATGCGTCATTAAAAACCGGTTATCTGCGGCTGGCCGTTTTTCACATTGTTGCTGCGATATTATTGTGGTTTTACAGTACCCATTTAAAAAAGAGGTTGTTGATTGGTAATGTTGTTGTGTCCCTGTTAACAGCTTCTGTAGCCTTTATGCCGTTGGTATTCGAAATGGGTGTAATGCAAAAAACCCGACCAGGTTTTATTTTCGAAAATAGTTTCACGATGCTTTATGCTTTTAAGATAACCTTTATTTTCACTTTGTTCGCTTTTATGACCAGTATGGCGAGAGAAATAATCAAAGACATTGAAGATTTTAAAGGGGATAGAGAAACTGGTGGTATGACCATGCCGATAGTCTGGGGAATAAGAACAAGCAAGTTTAATGCCTTTTTTATGCTCATCATAACGGCGCTTTTGTTGTTATTTGTTGTTTACAATACCATTAGGGCACAACGGATTTTGTTTTCAATTAACAATTTGTACGTTTTGTTTACATTAACAGTTCCATTAATAATTTTGGCATTATATACCTTGAAGGCCAATCAGAGCAAGCAGTTTAAAAAAGCCAGTTTGTTTTTAAAACTCATTATGCTGGCAGGACTTTGTTATAGTTTTATTTTTTACCACACTTGAAGAAATTCTTTAATGACCACCCTTGAACAACACCTTAAAAGCTTCCCTTACCAAATCATATTAGGCTCGGCTTCGCCTCGCCGTCAGGAGTTACTAAAAGGTTTGGGTTTTTATTTTGCTGTAAAACCTAC
>CALMND010000060.1 GCA_937868565.1 uncultured Bacteroidota bacterium
GCAGCAAAGTCTTTTGGTGAATATTGGTTTAAGATTCTCACAAAAGCTAAGCGTTTTGAGTCCTGATTTGTATGTATCTGACTACCTACCAGGCAAAATTAACCAGTTTTTTGATGTACTAACTCTTCAAAAGGGGTTGGCAAAAATATTACTCGATCTATCGTTTGCCATAATAAGTATTGCTTTCGGCCTTATCATTCTGTCGGCCTATAATCCTCTGTTTTTGGTCTTCACAATTGTAATTGGTGTTGTTTTCTATATATTAATTAATACGTATGGCAAAGAGGCTCAGAGTGCAAGCAACAACGTATCTACTCAAAAATATTTGTTTGTTGACTGGCTCCATAGGCTTTATCAAGGTGTAAAAAAGAAAAATGTTGCATTTAACGACGCTTATATCATACAAAACACCAATATCAGTCTATCAGATTATTTAGAGAAGAAGAAGAACTATTTTGTGATTCTGGATAAACAATATATAAGTGTTTTAATTTTTAAGGTGGTTTTTACTGGTGTACTTCTATTTACGGGTATTTGGATGGTACAGAATGGTTCCCTCAATATTGGACAATTTGTTGCAGCGGAAATACTAGTGATTTTGGTTATTAATTCAGTTGAAAAGCTGGTGTTAAACCTCAGAACATTCTACGATGTATTAACAGCCGTTGAAAAGCTCAATCAAATTTTTGATATGGATGAGGATGGATTTGAAAGAACAAACGAATTTAGTGCCTTGTTGGATAAAACCGGTGTGAAAGAAAAGGATATCATTTACCTTCATGATTACACGAAGAGAACAAAAAAACTGATTTATATTATTTTTATTGCGCTCCTAATTGTTCTTTTTTTGCCTTGGACACAAACGGTTTCTGCAGACGGAAGAGTTTCGACGCTCAACCCTTCTGAACGTCCACAAACTATTCCTTCACGAATTTCGGGTCGTATTGAAAAGTGGTATGTGAGAGAAGGTGATTTGGCTAAAAAAGGCGACACCATTGCATTTATTTCTGAAATTAAAGAAGATTACTTTGATCCTAAATTAATTCAAAGAACTGAATCCCAGCTTAAATCGAAGGAGGCGGCTATATCTTCTTATGAATTTAAGGTCAATGCTATTAATGTTCAAATTGATGCAATTAATAAATCCCTTTATCTTAAAATAGCACAAGCAAAAAATAAAGTAGATATAAACAGGGCAAAAATGGTTGCGGATAGCGCGGATTATTCAGCCATAACCAACAATTACAAAATTACTGAAGACCAGTTACAACGTTTTGAAGATTTGTTGACAAAAGGAATCATATCTAAAACCGATTACGAGAACCGTAAGGCTAAATTACAGGAAAGTTTAGCCAAACGGGTGGCCGCCGAAAATAAATGGTATAATGCTAAGAGCGATTTATTGAATGCGGAAATTGAACTCAATTCCATTAAACAGGAGTATAACGAGAAGCTTATGAAATCTGAGTCAGACAAATTTTCAACTTTATCATCGCTCTATGACGCCGAAGCAGGTCTAACAAAAATGCAAAACCAACTTTCCAACTATAGTATACGCAGCGGTTATTATTATGTAACAGCTCCTCAGGAAGGATACATCACCAAGTCCTACACACAGGGAGTGGGCGAGATTGTAAAAGAAGGTTCACCCCTCATAAGCATTGTTCCCAAGAATAATACCCTTTCTGTTGAGTTTTACATTGAACCAATTGATTTACCTCTTTTGCACAAAGGAACCGACGTAAGGTTAACCTTCGACGGTTGGCCAGCATTCGTTTTTTCCGGTTGGCCGGGGGTGAGTTTTGGAACCTATCACGCGAAAATTGTGGCTATTGATAAAGTGATTTCCGATAATGGCAAATTTAGGGTGTTAGCTTCTAAAGGAAGTGGAGAGTGGCCGACTGCATTGCAAGTAGGTGGGGGTGTTAAGGCATTTAGTTTACTTAACAATGTGCCTGTTGCTTACGAAATGTGGCGTAAAATCAATGGGTTCCCACCCGATTTTTATGTTCACAACCACCCTGATGTAAAAGCAAAAAAAGATGAGAAAAAATAAACTAAAAATACAGGCATTCATAATTATTGCTTTGATTTTTTCAAATCGAGTTTCCGCTCAATTTATAATGGGGTATAAAGATTTTATCCGCGATGTAATGGAACAGCACCCTCTTGCGAAAAAAGCCCAGAATCTTGTTTCCGCCGGGAAGTACCAGGAGAGAAGCGCCAATGGTCTTTTTGACCCTTACATCTCTGCCAATCTGGAAAACAAATATTTTCTTGGAACAAATTATTACAGTACCGCATTAGCTGAAATAAAACAGCCCATATACACGGGACAGGCTTTAAAGGCAGGCATCGAATATGGTAACGGATCTTTTGTTAATCCGGAAGAAACTACGAAAGGAAGTGTGTTGCCTTATTTGGGCGTAGAATTTTCAGTTCTTCAGGGACTGCTTATAGATAAACGTCGATATGAAGTACAAAAAAGCGGGCATTATAAAAACCTCCTTGAAACTGAAAGCAGAATGAACTATAACGAATTATTGTTTCATGCGACAGAAAGTTATGTTGACTGGCTAAAAAATTATTCTCTCGTGGAAATAAACAAGCGATTTGTTGAAACCGCGGCACAACGTTTTAAAGCCTTAATTGCCTTGTCGCAAATTGGAGAACGTCCGGCAATTGATACGGTTGAGTCGGGGATATTGATTCAAACCAGAGAGATTGATTATGGCAATTCGTTGATGTTTTTTAACAAAGCGCTTTATGAATTGAATAGTTACAGATGGCAGGGCGATACGAACAAGGTTAATACAAATATTCTTCCCGAAGAAAAACTCATAGAGTTTGAAGAAACATGTCTATCTAACTTTCTTAAAATGTCTAAGCCTAACTCTGATGAGAATCCTGGACTAAAATATTACAATTTTAAATCCAACCTTTTAAAGTTGGAAAAAAAATACAAAGCTGAATTAATTAAACCAAAATTGGATTTGCGTTATAATCTTTTAGGAAATACGACCAGTCAGGCGGGAGTCATATATAGCAATAATTACAAGTGGGGAGTAGGTTTTTCGATGCCGCTTCTTTTAAGAACCCCCACCAACGACTATAAAATTTCGAAACTCAATCTTCAAAACAATCAATACGAATTAAATACCAAAGCCTCCGAACTGAATACTAAAATTTCGGCGCTGATAAACGTGCTGGGAATTTTAGGGCAGCAAATACAAACTGCAAAAAAAACTCTACAATACTCACGCCTGCTTATGGATGCAGAAAAAATAAAATTTGACAACAATGAAAGTTCGCTTTTTTTGCTCAACACGCGCGAGAGCAAAGTACTTGAATCGGAAATTAAATTAGTTGAACTACAGGCTAAGTTTATTCAAAATTATTTTTATGCCATCTACTTATCAGGTACAATGCAGTATAATTTAAATTAATTAACTTTTGCCCTAAAATTATTTGTGAGCGTTCACATCCTCAATCCACGAAAAATGCCTTTTTAATAGTTGGCCTCTATTTTTTGATAAATACTCGAGAAAAGCTTCTGAGATTGGTGATAGTTTTTTTCCTTTTAACCAAATTAAACGCCATTTTGACTTAATAGGAAATCCCATGGAGGGGATTATTTTTAATTCCCCACTTAAAAGCTCGTTTCGAATACCTATTAAAGGCATAATTGAATACCCCAATCCTGCAATTACAGATTGCTTGACAGCTTCGTTGGAAGTAAGTTCCATTTTCTTTCTAATTAAAATATTTTGTTTTTTAAAGTAGTTTTCCATTACAAAACGTGTCCCTGAACCCTCTTCCCGGTATATCAATGGCATCTTACTTATTTCTCCTTTTGTTATAAGTTTTTTGCTATGTTTATGACTTCTATTACCAACCAGATACAATTCATTTTCAAGTAATATTACTTCATTTACCTTTAACCCATCTGGTAACACAGATATTAACGCAAAGTCTATTTCATTATTTTGTAAGCTGCTTATTACTTTTGCTTTATTGGTCACGTCCATCATTAAATCCACGCCCTCATTCTTTTTCATGAATTCTCCTAAAAAATAAGGCATAATGTATTTGCCGGTAGAAACTATTGATAATACTAAGCGCCCGCTTAAATGACCTTTATACGCAAGTGTTTTGTAGTTAATGGCGTAAACCTGCTCAATAATGCGTTCGGCCATATCGTAAATTTCTTTACCAAAGTCTGTCACATATAACTGTCGGCCAACTATCTCAGTTAATGGTATGTCGAATTGTTCTTGAAAATTTTTTAACTGAATAGACACTGCTGGTTGTGTCATATGAAGTTCTTCTGATGCCCTGGTAATGCTTTTCAACTGAACCACCTTTGAAAATACCTGCAATTGATGTAGTGTATAATGCATAAATTATGTTTATGTATGTTATAACAAATATAAATAAAAATATATGTAATTATATACCTTATTTTGTAATATAAAAAATAAAAATCATGAACACCGAAAGAAAATCACAGGAGTCCTATTTCAAAACAGTACTAATTGACATTATTAAAGTTCTATTATTTTTAGTAGTTTTTTCTACTCTGTTTCACAACAAACTTTCAGCTTTAATTGATTCTGTGTCAGACTTTACCTACCATCATTACTTTTTTACTTCCTTTTTAGTTTTAATTGTATTGGCATTTGTCATTGAGTTTGACGTTTTTAAAGGCGACCACATTAAAAATTTAAACAAAAAACTTAATAAAAATTCTAAATAATCTTTAATATAAATAAGTAAGAAGCAAGATGAAAAAAATAACAGTTGCAAAAGGCGATGGGATAGGCCCTGAGATAATGGATGCCACACTTAAAATAATTATAGCCGCAGGTGCTAAAATTGAAATTGAAGAAATCGAAGTTGGTGAAAAAGTTTATCTGGCGGGCAACACCTCAGGTATTGCTGCCGAATCTTGGGATGTGATAAGAAGAAATAAGGTTTTTTTAAAAGCTCCTATCACCACGCCTCAAGGGGGTGGTTACAAAAGCTTGAACGTAACAACACGCAAATTTCTTGGACTTTATTCAAACGTACGGCCATGCATGAGTTTGCACCCGTTTGTAAGTACTAAACACCCGGTAATGGATATTGTAATTGTGCGTGAGAATGAAGAAGACCTTTATGCCGGAATTGAACATCAGCAAACTGACGAGGTAGTGCAGTGTTTAAAATTAATAAGCCGCCCGGGGTGCGAAAAAATTGTACGTTACGCATTTGAATACGCCAAACAATATGGTCGCAAAAAAGTGACCTGCTTCACTAAAGATAACATCATGAAACAAACTGACGGCTTGTTTCATCAGGTGTTTGATGAAATTGCGAAAGAGTATCCAACAATTGAAAATGAACACTGGATTATTGACATTGGTGCAGCTAAAATGGCCGACACACCAGAAGTATTTGATGTGATTGTGATGCCCAATTTATACGGAGATGTCCTTTCGGATGTGGCTGCACAGATAACCGGTTCAGTAGGATTGGCGGGATCTGCAAATATCGGTGAAGAGTGTTCAATGTTTGAAGCCATTCATGGATCGGCTCCACGCAGGGCAGGACAAAATTTAGCAAATCCTTCGGGCTTATTGCAGGGAGCAATTATGATGTTAAATCACATCGGCCAAACAGAAGTGGCAGAAAAGGTTCAAAACGCCTGGCTAAAAACATTAGAAGATGGCGTTCATACCTATGACATCTATAAAGAAGGAACGAGTAAGAAAAAAGTTTCGACCAGCGAATTTACAAAAGCTGTGATTGCAAATCTTGGGCAAAAGCCAACCGTTTTAAAACCGGTATCTTATGCTAAAAACACAGCCATTAATCTGCCTAAATATGTGCGTAAAAAGTCGGCAAAAAAGGAGTTGGTTGGTGTGGATATGTTTGTGCAATGGAATGGTAGCGACCCAAATGAACTGGCAAAACTGATTAAGCACATAGAAGACCCTTCAATTAACCTTACTATGATTACCAACCGTGGTATTAAAGTGTATCCGGATGGATTTAAAGAAACGTTTTGCACAGATCATTGGCGATGTAGATTTAAACCAACTGAAGGTAACAGCTTAGTTAAAAAGGATATTATTAAGCTGTTAACAAGAGCTATGGACTCAGATATTGATACCATTAAAACAGAGAATCTTTACTCGTTTGATGGCAAAGCAGCATATTCATTAGGTCAGGGACAATAATAAAACTAATTAGTATGAAAATTCAACTTATTGAAGGTCAGTTTTCGGCCAAAGATGCTCTGGAAATTATTACGCAACTTGTGCATACTAAAATAAAATTTCACGAGAATAAAATAAATAATTTGAGTAGCGAAGAGGATATAAAAAGCCGTGAAGAAAAAATAAAACGTTTGCAGAAAAATCTCTACGAAATAAGAAAATATATTGAAACCACAACTAATAAAATTACCATATCATCTATCATTGATTTAGCCTCAGCTTAAACTGTAATTATTAAATGTTTAAAGGTAGAAAGCTCTTAATTGCCACCAAACATCAGAAAGAGAAAGTAATTGCACCAGTTATAGAAAAGCTATTGGAAGTAAAATGTGTGGTGGCAGAAAATTTCGATTCAGACATTTTCGGCACTTTCACGGGTGAAACGGAGCGGAAACACGGCCCAATTTTAACCGTCAGGAATAAGTGTATTGAGGCGATGAGATTTAACGAATGTGACCTTGCTATAGCCAGTGAAGGTTCTTTTGGACCTCATCCCGATTTTTATTTTGTTCCTTCTGACGAGGAGTTATTAATTTTTATTGATAAAAGAAATGATCTGGAAATTTTGGTGAGTGAACTAAGCACTGAAACGAATTTTAATGGGGAAGAACTTAAGACAGTATAAGAACTGAATGATTTTGCGTCCAAATCGAATTTTCCTTCGCATGGGCTAATACTGAGAAAAGCAAAAGATGATTTTACAGAAGTGGTTAAAGGAATAACAAGTAATGAAAAGCTAAGCAACACCTTCAATCACTTTATTTCCATCTACGGAAAGGCTTATGCAGAAACAGACATGAGAGCCATGTTCAATCCCACCCGAATGAAAGTGATTGAAAAAGCCGCACAAAAACTGGCGGCTAAAATCAATACGCTTTGCCCACAATGTAAAACCCCAGGATTTGATGTTACTGATGTAAGACAAGGATTACCATGTGAGTACTGCAATTTTCCAACCCGAAGTACGCTAAGCCATATTTATTCGTGTAAAAAATGCTCCTATAAAAATGAAGTAAACTATCCTCATGGTAAATTAACCGAAGAGCCGATGTTCTGTGACTTGTGTAATCCCTAGCCATGTCTTATGAAAAAGAAGCTAATCAAACAGGCATTTATTGTAAACGAAGGGAAAACGATGGTGGGCGATGTATTGATTGTTGGCGAAAGGATTGAACGTATTTCTGAAATTATATCAGCTGCGAATGCAGAAATTATAGATGCAAATGGTTTGTATTTACTGCCCGGAGTAATAGACGATCAAGTGCATTTTCGGGAACCTGGCCTAACACATAAAGGAACTATTTATTCTGAATCCAGGGCTGCGGTTGCCGGTGGTATTACCTCGTTTATGGATATGCCAAATACGCTGCCAAATACCCTTACCCAGGAATTGTTGGAAGAGAAGTTTGTCATCGCGTCAAAAACATCTCTCGCAAACTATTCCTTTTTTATGGGAATAACCCAAAATAATTTAGAGGAAGTGTTAAAAACCGACAACGAAAATGTATGTGGAATAACAGATGATGGACTTTATTTTAACAATGATGAAGGTATTTTGGCCAATTACCCAGAGTATTTAGAAAAACTTTTTTCAAGAACGAATTCTTTGGTGGCACTACACAGTGAAGATGATACTATTATTAAAAATAACACCGAAAATTACCGCTGGTTATACGGTGAAAATATTCCCTTCGTTTTTCACTCTTTAATTAGAAGCAACGAAGCTTGTTTATCTGCCACAAAACGTG
>CALMND010000061.1 GCA_937868565.1 uncultured Bacteroidota bacterium
CGAAAATTTCTGAATTGAAACTGGAGAAAAATAAAATTGAAGAAAAGCTTTGTGCGTTTTTAATTGGCATAAAAGGAATTGCTGAGGCCTACCCATCATCCGTTCTAAAACAGGAAGGATTTGTAAAAAATGACTACCGAACTTTATTGCAAAATGGATACAACCATAGATTGAGTGGGAATATTGCTTTCATTTATAATCCAGCCTGGATGGACTACTCTGAAAAAGGAACTACTCACGGAGCAGGATATAATTACGATACGCATGTTCCAGTAATTTTTTATGGAGCCGGCATTAAAAAAGGAGAAACTTTCAAGTACGTTACCATCACACAAGTCGCACCAACGGTTTGCGAACTGATAAAAATTAATCAGCCCAATTCTTGTCTATCGGAACCTTTGAATGATTTTTTTAGGTAGGCCTTGTGCTGTTCAATGAACCGCAAACGCAGTTAAAATGAACTAATTAGTTGGTTTTATCCATTCAACTCCTTCAATAGTTTATCTAGTTTTTCTCTTACTTCCGTAAGCTCTTTCTCTACAATGCTTAAGCGAGATTCCAAATCACTCACCGATTTCCTTGCAGGCTCCTGGGCGGCTTCAGGCTCCGAAATTTCTGAGACATCACCGAGTAAATGGCAATAACGCACTTCCTTTTGTCCGGCTTTTTTAGGTAATTCTTTTACAAAAGGAGGTTGGGTTTGAGATAATTTATTTAAAACTTCATGTACCGATTCTATAGAATGAAATTCATGCAATCTTGCCGAATTGGAATTTATTTCACCAGGGGTGAGCGGACCTCTTAAAAAAAGTAAGCACAAAGTGGCGACTTCGCCTTCACTGAGAGGATACACCGTAGTGAAATTGTGCTTGTATTTGTTTGTGCGACTCGTACCGCCCACTGCCATAGCGACAAGGCTTTGCCCTTTTAAGCTGTTGAGTGCAATTACCACGGTTCCCTCATCATATTCTACCACTGGATGGCGCGACGATTTTTGATTACAAGCCGCAGTCAAAGAATTCAAGGTCATTGGATAATAATCCGGAGTTGTTTTACTTTTTTCCATTAGGGAACCTAAGACGCGGATTTCAATCGGGCTTAATATGGGAAGTGCTTTTTCTGATTCCATTTTTAATATATGATTAGGTTTATTAAATTCGTTAAGAGCCTATCTGAATGGTGGATTGGCCACTAAGTATTTCTTCTCCTCCTTCTTTCATAGCCTCGTCTATCAAATGGATTTTCCTAAATATCTCGTCATTGAGCGAAGGATAATAATTAATAGGTTCAAGAGGATCTAGAGTAAATCGTTTTGTAATTCCCAACAATCTGAATTCAAGAACTATTCCACCTTGTTCGCTCATTCCCGGGTTCCCAATTTTTCTTCTCCAGTCAAATAACATTAAAAGAGGTACACTTATTTTAAAGCTATCCGCATCACATCTTTTTTCGAAACGGGGTTTTCTTTTTTCAATGAGCAGATCTCTGTCAGGTTGAGGGTCAATGTAAATGCCTCCATCATCCAAATAATACATACAATAAGCATTGTACATTTCGTTATAAGGAGTGTAGGCAACTACAGAAGGTTCTATTTTAAGAAAAGACAGGGAAACCAAAACGATTACTGGTAGCAAAATAAAAAATATAATTCGCAAAACTCGTTTCACCGTATTCTTATCTTAACCAAAGATAGTTACAATTAAATTAATTAGTAGTCCTTCTCGTTAAATAATAAAACAGCTTGAGAAATAATTGGTTGTCGAAGCTATG
>CALMND010000062.1 GCA_937868565.1 uncultured Bacteroidota bacterium
TTTATCTACTGCATTTAAAACAGAATCGTTGGCATGTCCCAAAATAAGTGGCCCCCAACTACAACAATAGTCAATATACTTGTTGTTATCCACGTCCCAAATATAGGAGCCTTTACCCCTGTCCATAAAAATGGGATTGCCACCTACACTTTTAAAAGCTCGAACTGGAGAATTAACCCCTCCAGGAAAATACGTTTTGGCTTCTTGAAATAAAGTGCCGGATTTGGATGTATTCATAAAACTGGGGCAAAATTATGCATTTATTGGTCTAAATGTCTCTCAATTCTGAAAATATTAAAAAGTGTTAAACCAAATAAGAAACAAAAAAATTCATATACTTGTGGCTCAATTATTGGTCTATAACAATAAAAAAAACAGATGAAAAAATTAATTCATACCCTGTCTATCCTTACAATTTTTTCTTTGACTTCTTTTGCAGGAAATGGCGACAAAATTCCTGCCTCTACAGTTAAGAAATTAGATGGCAGTAAAGTAAATTCTAGCACGTTTAGTAATAGCGGCAAACCCATCATTATTAGTTTTTGGGCTACCTGGTGTAAACCTTGCAAAAAGGAGTTAGATGCCATTCAAGAAAATTATGCAGAATGGACCAAAGAAACTGGTGTTAAATTAATTGCCATCAGTATTGATGATGCCAGAAGTTCGGGCAAAGTAGCTCCCGATGTTAAATCTAAGGGTTGGGATTTTGAAGTTTATATTGACGAAAATCAGGATTTTAAACGTGCCATGAATGTGAACAACGTGCCGCATACCTTTTTAATAGATGGAAACGGTAAAATTGTCTGGAGCCATAACTCTTACACAGAAGGGGACGAGGAAAAGCTTTACGAAAACGTAAAAAAACTTGCAAAAGGCGAAACGCTTAATCACTAATTACCTTATAAATCTGACATAATGGCTAAAATTTTACTATTTTTAGCCTATGTTTTATTTTCACTTAAAAAGAAGTACTCTTAATTTCGCTTCAGTACTTTTTCTACTTATTTCATGTAAATTAGGTGCACAAAATACCAGCGAGGAAATAAATTCCATACATGGCAATTTTCAGATTGATGCGCAGTATTACAACCCTGATAGCTTAATTGGCGCACCAAAAGTGCCCGAGAAAATGCTTTCCAATGCTTTCGGTAACGTTAACTATCAAAAAGGAAAGTTTTCGGCGGGCGTTCGTTTTGAAGCCTATAATAATGTGATGCAGGGATTTGATACACGTTATAAGGGGCAAGGAATTACTAACCGTTTTGCAAGATACCAGGATGACCTTCTGGATATTACCGTTGGAAATGTTTACGAACAGTTTGGTAGCGGTCTTCTTCTGAGAACTTATTACGAGCCAGGCTTGCTTTACGATAATTCTTTAGACGGTATCCGTGCTATTTCCAACCCTTATAAGGGTTTTACATTTAAAGCCCTAATTGGAAGGCAACGTTCGTTCTTTGGTTTGAGTCCGGGAATTGTAAGAGGTTTTGATGGTGAGCTTAATTTAAACGAACTTTTAGACTCATCCGCAAAAAACTTGAAAACAAAATTCATTTTGGGTGGTAGTTTTGTGAGTAAATATCAAGCGGATCAAAATCCTGATTTTAATTTGCCAGAAAATGTAGGGGCTTATGGTGGGCGTTTAAATATTATCCGAGGAGGCTTTAATTTTTTTGCGGAGTACGCACAAAAGGAAAACGACCCGAGTGCGGGTAATCAATCCTCAGCGAATGGAAAAACTTATTATACCTACAAAGAAGGAGAAGCTCTTTTTATTTCAACTTCTTATGCTACAAAAGGCTTTTCCTTTTTGTTGCAATTAAAAAGAATCGACAACATGAATTTTAGAAGCGATCGGGATGCCACGCTGCAAAATGCTCTTATAAATTATTTGCCGGCAACCACCCGGCAACATACCTATTTAATGCCTGCTTACAGTCCTTATGCCACACAGCTTAATGGAGAGTCGACAGGTATGGCTGAAATCCAATACAAATTCCAAAAAGGAAGTTTTTTAGGGGGTAAATATGGAACTGAAATAACAATTAATTACTCTCATGCCAACGGACTTAAACAGCATGGTGTAAGGGATTCTACAACAACCCTGAAGTTGTATAAAACTTTTTACGAAGAGTTTGGAGCAGATTATTATCATGATTTTTTCATTGAAGTAAATAAAAAAATTTCCAAAAAATGGAAAGGAACTTTTATGTTGTGTAATCAGTTTTACAATAAGAATATAGTTCAATTTGGGTCTAAGTTTGCGGGCTACAACAATATTAAATCGAATATTATTGTTGCAGATATTACCTGGAAGTATAAATCGAATTCTGCAATTAGATTTGAAGCCCAGGAGTTATTGAGAGATGATAAAGATGAGCATAATCTAGGAAGCTGGATAGTTGGCTTAGTAGAATGGACTCCAAATACCAATTGGTTTGTGGCCGTATTGGACCAATACAATTACGGTAATATTGATTCAAAACTGAGACTGCATTATTTGTTGGGAACAGCAGGTTACACCAGTGGTCCACACCGTATTTCGGTGAGTTATGGAAAACAACGTGCCGGTATTTTTTGTGTGGGAGGAGTTTGTAGAACAGTTCCAGCGTCCAATGGATTTGCCATTTCAATTACCAGTAGTTTTTAATGTATTTAATAATCTAAAATAATACCATGAAAAAAATATTTCATTTTTTATTCTTAGTGAGTTTGTTTTTTATCGTTTCTTGTGATAAAGTAAAACGGCCCATACAGTCTGTTACTGTTGTTCCGACGGCAGACACTACGAAATATATTCGTAAAGTTTTGTTGGAAGATTATACCGGCCATACTTGTGGTAACTGTCCGCCGGCAGCGGTTCAAGCCGAAGCTCTGGCCGAACAAAATGGAGGTAAAGTCATCGTTGTTGCCGTTCACGCCGGTGACTTTGCTGCAACAAAAACTCAGTATCCGACTTCTTATACAACTGCAACGGGTAATGATTGGGATGGAACTGCTGGCTTTAATATCAGTCGCGGCGCAGGAAATCCCAATGGGCTAGTTAATAGAAAAAGTTATGATGGAAGTAATATGATACAACCGGTAAGCAAATGGTCGTCGGCTGTTTCATCTGCATTAGCCGAACCTTACATTTTGGGTTTGAATATTAAACCTGTTTATGATGCGGGTAACAGAACTTTAAATGTGACTGTTAAGGCTAATTTTAAAACCACTTACAGTAGTAATACCAAACTTACTTTAATTTTAACTGAGGATAGTATTATTGGTCCACAAACTGATTATAACCAAAGTCCGAGTAAAATTCCTAATTACGTTTTTATGCACGTGCTCAGGGGCAGTGTTAATGGCTCCTGGGGAACAACTTTAAAAAACACACCCATTGCGGCTAAAGATTCGGTTTCCCTTTCATTTAATAATTTTGCAATTAACCCTTTGTTTAACGACAAAAGATTGTATCTGTTAGCATTTGCCTCTAACGAAGCCACCAGAGAAGTAATACAAGTTGAAAAGATAAAATTGAAGCCGTAATTAATACTGCTCCTTATCATTTGGAAAATCTCGACTCTTTACGTCATTGATGTATTGCTTAAAAGAGTTACCCATGCTTTCGTAAAGATTGAGATATCTTCTTAAAAATCGTGGACTGAATTCATGTGTCATACCCAACATATCATGTGTTACTAAAACTTGTCCGTCAACATAACCACCGGCACCAATGCCAATAACAGGGATTGAAATTTTTTCGGCTACCTTTTCAGCTAGAGTTGCAGGAATTTTTTCAAGTACCATAGCAAAACAACCATATTGTTCTAACAAAACGGCATCTTCTATTAAACGTTCTGCTTCATCTTCTTCTTTTGCCCTTACTGCATAAGTTCCAAACTTGTAAATACTTTGTGGCGTGAGTCCCAGATGACCCATTACAGGAATTCCGGCGGTTAAAATACGTTCGATACTCTCCTTAATTTCTCGTCCACCTTCCATTTTAACAGCATGCGCACCACTTTCCTTCATAATGCGGATAGCAGAATATAAAGCTTCCTTTGAGTTGGCCTGATAAGATCCAAAAGGTAAGTCCACTACAACCAATGCCCTATTTGTTGCTCTTACTACGCTACCAGCGTGATAAATCATTTGATCAAGCGTTATTGGCAGCGTGGTTTCATGGCCCGCCATCACATTACTTGCGCTGTCTCCTACCAATATTACATCAATGCCCGCGCTATCAATTATTTTCGCCATAGTGTAATCATAGGCTGTAAGCATAGCAATTTTTTCGCCCCGCTTTTTCATTTCAAGCAACACGTTGGTAGTTACTTTTTTAATTTCTCTGTGAACTGACATTGTATCTTGCAAAACAAAATTAAACAAAAAACCCAACCGTTAAGTTGGGTTAATTCTAAGCTATAAAGCCAACTTAATAGGCAGAAAACCCCTGTCTGTCCGTTACTTTATGTTCAATAAGAAGACCTACACACGCTGCATCAGTTGCTTTATGTTTATCCTTTTCGGTAGCACCTTGCGGAACAACGACTTCAATAACAAGTTGACGTGTGCTTACGCTCTGAAATTCGAAAACCTGAGTTTCTTCAGCTGCTTTATTATCAAAGAGCATTTCACTCGTTCTAGAGTCAAAGATTTTATAATTTACTTTTTCGCCGATAATAGTTTCACAACAAACTGAGATACGGTAATCCATCCCCTTATAAATCACACAACGCAATTTTGAAACCATACCTTGGTTAAACAAGCCGCTTTTGCTTTGGGCATTGTACTGCCAATTACCGCCTTTTTCATCTTCAAACTTGCAATACTTTCTGTGGTATTGACCACACACACTCGATTGGGCAAATGCGGCCGAGCTCAAAAAAACAGAAATAAATAGAGGAATAAAGTATTTCATGATATTCTATTGTTAGTTAGTTAATGTATAGGAGTTACGTATAGCTTTTATTTTATTGGTAATGTCTGTATAAGTCTGCTCATTAATTACAAGTTGTTTTCCGCCACCTAAGGTTATGCCTTTTCCCCCTTTTGATTTCATTGGCGCTACATCTTTTTCAGTAATCTTATTAAACTCAAGAGCCAATGACTCAAAATCAGCTCTCACAGATTCAACTCCTTTATCGGAACCATGTTTCTTTAGAAATTCGATCATATTATCCAGCGTGTATTTTTGATCGGCTAAACGTTCAATCACCGGGCTCTTTTCCTCGTATTTTGCAAGATTAATTGCAATGTACAAACTTTCCAGCCACCCTCCAGCCACAACAAGAGCTAAAGTTGGTCCTTGCTTACTTTCTTCTAGCGCCTCAAAAGACGAGAAATAAACATCATCGGTGATTACTGCTAAAGAGTCCGGCGAACCAATATTACTTTCAAGTCTTTTAAGTATTTCAGGCCTAATTGCAGTTGAAACGCCGATTTGATCGCCCATAATCTTAACCGTCTTAAAATACTTAAGCGATTCTGAACCGATTTCAAATATACTACAGTAGCTCAAATCACAACTATAAATTCCAAAGTTCAAAGACTTTGTTTTGCTATCTGTATAGTTCTTTTCGTTAGAAGGTGGGTTCAAAAACGAAATATTCTTATTGTTTTTTCCTCCCACCATTTTTATAAATGTAAGCATTTCACCAGGTGACGGTACCTGAAAAAAAGTTTCGGATACCGGCTCAGGAAGAGCCACTTGCGTATTGGCAGTATCAATTACCTCGCTGTCTTCAGCTTTTTCATCGCCGCCACTACAACTGTTCAAACTAAGAACAGTTAAGGCAGATAAAAAGAATAGCGTTGATTTCTTCATTTGTTGTTTTTTTAAATTTCGTGAAATGATAGCCGCATTTTCAAACAATTTAAAACGCATTATTTCATTTCAATTTTTAAAGATATATTTTTTTTAGTTAGTATTTAAGATTTTATTCACCAAAGATGCTGCCTCATGAAACTCTATTGCGGAGTAAACTTTTAATCCTGATTCATCGATTAATTTTTTTTTTTTTTTTTCATTAGTGCCTTGTAGTCTAACGATAAGCGGAACTTTTATAGTTCCAATATTTTTATAAGCATCAACAATTCCCTGCGCTACACGGTCGCAGCGCACGATGCCGCCAAAAATATTAACAAGTATAGCTTTAACGTTTTCGTCACGTAATATGATTCTGAAAGCTTTTTCAACACGTTCGGCATTGGCCGTACCGCCTACATCTAAAAAATTAGCCGGTTCTCCACCACTTAATTTTATTAAATCCATAGTAGCCATAGCCAGACCGGCTCCATTAACCATACAGCCTACATTACCGTCCAACTTCACGTAGTTAAGTTCAGCATTTCGAGCTTCAACATCAGTCGGATCCTCTTCGCTAACGTCCCTCAGTTTTTCATATTCAGGATGCCTAAAAAGTCCATTATCGTCAAAAGAAACTTTACTGTCTACAGCAATTATCTTATCGTCGGATGTTTTTAAAACCGGATTTATCTCAAACAACGAGGCGTCTATGCTTTCAAATGCCTTATAGAGAGAACTGACAAACTTCACCATTTCCTTAAACGCATTGCCACTTAAACCCAAATTAAAGGCAATTTTACGGGTTTGAAACGCCTGCAATCCAACCCGAGGATCAATCTCCTCTTTCCATATTTTTTCAGGGGTATGTTCCGCTACATGTTCAATATCCACGCCACCTTCGGTACTATAAATTATAGTGTTTCTGGCTTTTCCTCTATCCAATAAAACACTCATATAAAACTCTTTTGTCGGCGATGGTCCGGGATAATATACGTCCTGTGCAATTAAAACTTTACTAACCAATTTTCCTTTGGCGCTGGTTTGTGGTGTAATTAAATGCATCCCCAAAATCTGAGACGATTTTTCCTTCACTTCATCCAAATTTTTTGCTAGTTTCACTCCGCCACCTTTTCCTCTTCCTCCGGCGTGAATTTGGGCTTTTACAACTACCCAGTCACTGTTATATTTCATCTTCAGTTCCTTGGCTGCTTCAACAGCCTGTTCTGGAGTTTCTGCTACTATTCCTTCCTGTATGGCTACTCCAAATCCTTTTAAAATACTTTTACCCTGATACTCATGAATATTCATAATCGACCGTTAGTGGCTCAAATGTAAGATTTTATTTGCAATTGAAAAATCCAGAGATGCAAAAAACCCGCCGTGTTTTATACAAAGCGGGTTCTTAATTCAGTAATCGAAAACAAAGTTATCTGAATAAATTTATGGTACCCTTTTTATTATAATCAACATCGTCTTTACCTTTAGCGGTTATCACATAAAAATAAGTGCCTTCGGGGGCGTCCTTACCTAGTTGATTTTTGCCGTCCCATTCAACTTGACCCTTTTCAGTTGTTAACTCATAAGTTACGTGACCCCATCGGTCAATAATCACCATATGTATTTCCTGTAGGTTACTTGCTTTTACAAAAAACAAATCGTTTATATTGTCGCCGTTTGGCGTAAACACGTTCGGAACAGAAAGCTCTGAAGGGACTTCTACCTGAATAATCTGTTTAGCTACTGCCGAACAAATACCTTTTGTGTTCATGGCCGTTATCACATAAGTACCTGGCACATTAAACACCGTTACCGGCGATATGGAGGCCGAAGTTGTCACCGAGCTCGTTCCATTGCCAAACGACCACGTGGTCGTTATACTACCATTTCCATTACTTGACGTTGAATTATTGAACAAACTAACGGTTAACGGAGCATAACCCTTGGTAAAATCGGCCGCTATTGCCGCATTCAGCGTTCCTGTTTTAATACTCATTACTGAGGTAGTAGAACAACCTGACAAGGTGTTTGTAACTGTAACCGTATAGTTACCAGGGAGATTTGTGGCTAGGGCAGAAAATGTTTTAGAAGTGGTGGTAGCTCCAGGAATAGCAGTCCAAGAAAAACTAAGATTAGAAATAACGCCCGTTAGAATTGGCTTTATTGTATCTCTTAACGAACCACAATCTATTGATCTGGTAGGAGGTGCATTGGGACTATTTACTATAGGGTACTCGCGATTGTCACCAACAACAAATATCGTATTGGAAGTACAACCGTTATCTAAATTTTTTCCTGTCATCGTATAAGTCCCTGGTATTTCCGCCAAATATGTAGAGCTGTTTGAAAGAGGTTGCTGAGGAGAAGGCC
>CALMND010000063.1 GCA_937868565.1 uncultured Bacteroidota bacterium
ATAATTTTTTTTTTATAACTTATATAATTGGGTTGAAATATTCAAATGACAGTGAGTCTTTCATATTATTATATCTTAATGTGTTCTTTAAATTGTTTTATTCTTTCGTCCAGTTTCATCGCGTTCCGTTTCGAAGTGGAATTAAGTATAACGCATTCAATTTCTTTGCCAGCATAAATTATTTTGAATGTCTCATTCTCCTTTACTTTTGTTGGCAACGTTAAACTATCAATATTATTCTCCTTCATATACCTTTTAAAAGAATGGTAAGTGCTGCTTTTTCCTGAAAACCCAGGCAGTAGTATTTTTTCTATTTCTCGGTGCCTGTCTAAAATGCCTTTAATGTCCCTAAACTTTTCGATTTTTATATCATTATCCGCCGCACTTTCGCCTTTGCGTTTAATTATCTGCCCTAAATTTTCAACGCCCACCTTCATGTCAATCATTAATTGCTGACGTTCCTTTACGGCTGTATCGCAACGGTAGTGTTTTAATTCTATTCCTTTAACGCCAGCCAGTGCATCCCAAAATGGGTTGCTGTTGTTGGGGTAATAAAAATCGTAACTCCAACGTTTGTGATGTGGGGGGTAACTGCCTAAAATTAATACTTTCATTTCCGGCACTTCAAAATACCAGTTAGGATGGGGGTCTTGAATTATCCATTCTTCTTGATCCATGTAATTTAATTTGTAGGATTATTAAGTTAATGTTGGTGCCAATATACTTTTCCCAAAACCAAAAAACAGGGCGGTTTACCGCCCTGTTGATAAATACTTGTGTTGCTTAAATTTTGTTGAATTGCGTTGTGCATGGGTTTAATCTTTTTACATTTTTATTTTCCTTCTATTTCAAACTCAACCTTAACACATCCGGCTCCCTAAACACAAACCAATCTTTATAGCGGCTCGACTTTATCGCAGTCCTGAGCCGTATTTGTTCGCTTAAGGCAATGCCTCCTTTCCGCTCTTCAAATAGTTTTCGGCTTTCTATTTCTTGTGCAATGTCTTCAAACGTGGCTGTTCTGCCAGGCTTTTTTAGCAGCACTATTACAACGGCTTCATGCAGGGTTATCAGGTTTTTCATGAGGCCTTAGTTTTCCGACTTGGCTGCCAGAAACAAATTGGCATTATTAAAAAAGAAATTATCTCTGTGTTTATCAAATTCATCATCCGAAAAAAACTCAACATACTTTTCCAAGTAAACTGCATTTTTTGCTTCCTGAAATAACATGTGCCAATCGCTTCCGTATATTATTTTGCGGGCAAATTCAGGTTTCGCCGAAAAAAGCTTTAATAACCT
This sequence comes from uncultured Bacteroidota bacterium, assembly GCA_937868565.1. Lineage (GTDB taxonomy): Bacteria > Bacteroidota > Bacteroidia > B-17B0 > Aurantibacillaceae > Aurantibacillus. The sequence continues at coordinate 1,300 of CALMND010000063.1, forward strand.
GGTTTTAAAATTATTTCGCGCCCCGGGGTCAAATGTATTGTCGCTGTTAATCATGTCGTCGAGGTATGAGGCGTCACAATACACATTTTTGTATTTCACGCAAAGTTTATAAACCATCGATGCGTAGGATGCATTCCAGTTCTTTTCCTGTTTTTCTTTTTCATCCTCAATATTACCTGCTACAATATCATCCGGCTTCACGTAATCCTCGGGTTTATTATTGCTAAACCAACCTTCGGTGCCACCGGCATGGCCCAGACACAATATCAAATTATTGTATTTTTCAAGCAGTTGTTCCCAGTACACCGGATTGGAATTATAACCCGAATGCCCCTTGCCGGGCCGGGCTTCAAAACCTTTGTTGTTGCAATGCGTAAATAAGGGTACATTTTCTGCCACACTAAACTTAACCAACTCCTCTATTTCTTTTCCATAATTATGGTCTTCAAATGCCTTATATCCCATAGGGGGATAAAATTTAACACCTTTAAATCCTTTTTCTTTTATCGCTTTTTTTTACAATTTCAAGACTGCCTTTTCGCGCCGGATTAAATGCTACGAATCCAATTAAGTTGCCATGCTGAGAATTCAGCTTTTGCATGTTGCTCACCTGAGTTTCATAATCAAAATATGATTCGTACTTCAAATTATTTTTGTTCTTATTAAAAAAGTGATCCACGTCCATCATCATGTGCAGAAAAACAGAGGCCTCTTTAGCGTCTTTTTTTGTAATGTGAGTATATATGTCATTCTCGCTATTGGTCATAAAAATAAACCACCGGATGTAGTTTAATCCCATTTCCAGAACATCTATAATTTTTCGCAACATTCGTCTTAATAATCCCGCCCTGTACTTTATTTCATCATCTTCAGAAAAATGCTCTATAAGGATGCCGTTTTCATTATCCGGATTATCCAGTTTCTCAAACTCCATTAAAGCCTTGCTAAACTCGCCCTCCATTAAATCTCCCACATACACCATGTTTTCAATGGCATCAATAGAATTCTCAGGTTCAAAAGAAAATATTTCGCGCACCTTATACTCAAATTGTTCTTTTTTCAGGTAGTCGGTTAGTTTAATATTGTAGGTGTCATTACTGTATTTTTTAATATCCGAAAAATTTTCATTGTCTGCAGAAAACGACTCCCCGGTATTCCTGAGTAATAGCCATTCAACGCCACGGGCAACCAGATTGGGTATCCAGCCATGACTATAACGGACTAAAATACCTGCAATGGGCAGATATTTGAGATTAAACATATGGCAATGAATGTCGATAATATCTTTTGGCCATTTTAACTGATTTTCCATTACAATAGATTTAGTGGATGAATAAATTTGATTTATAGTATTGAATGTCTGGTTTCAAAACGCTTGCTTTGGTATCTATGTAAATAAAATATTTAAAAATTCCCATTGATTTTTTCTATACCGCAGGCACAATTGCCCTGCGTTTACTTGTTTTATTCGCCTTCTCTTTTCCTGCCTTACCCCCCACATTCACCCCAGCCACCACCGTCTCCGCCAATGTGTTTTGAATTTCCTGAGCCTTTTGCAATTTGCTTTTAAGTGCATCGTACAAAGCAAACAGCTCCTCCACCTTGCAACGATGCGCTTTTGTTCCTTTAAGGAGGTAAGAAGGGTAACGTTTTGGCGGATTTGCGTAGGGAGGTTCCAGCCTGCAGCAATGATGGCGGGTGCAATAAAGAGGTTTTCGATGTCTCTTTCGCTTAATTCTTTTTTGCTGGCGGCATCCATGGGTATTAATTTAAAGACTACTAGAATATTTAAATAAACAAATCGGAGCGAATTGTTTTATTGATATTTTCAAACGTAAAATTTGGTAAAAGGTCATGTTTTAACAATGGGGATTAAGTGGATACTAATATACACTAAAACTTTATTTTTTGCTTATCTTATCAAAGTAGTATAATTAAATTTAATTATCAGTATCAATGTTTATTATCAGCTTTTGCGAGATAGCTCTATTTTTTGATAGTGT
>CALMND010000064.1 GCA_937868565.1 uncultured Bacteroidota bacterium
AATCCCTTCATATAAACGCGCATAAACCGTATCGAGTTAAACCCTTCTATTCCTCCTATATTTTCTTCAAACTGGGAAATTGGAATTTTAAATTGATACCATTTTACTGTTTTTGTTATACCTGGAAATTCAACTGTTTCATTAAAAGCATCAACAATAAAATTACTTCCAACGGCGCTAGGATTGATATCACTTTTTGATATTTTGACATGATATTGGTAGTAGTTTTCCGTTTCACTTAAGGTATTGTCTTTATTGATATCTTCTATATTGGGCAATGTGGTTGCGCCGGTGGGATAATTACCCCCTTTTGGATTTTTAGTGTTGTATTGGGCTTCCGTCGGAGAATTTCCTTCAGGATTATTGTATTTTGAATATCTTTTTAAGGTCGACGCCTGACTATCATCATAATCGTCGCCTCTGAAAAAGTGATAGCGGTCTGTCGAGGGATCATCCTTGAAGGCATCTTTAGCGGCCTGATCATAACTTCCTGCTTGCATATCAGCAATTGCGTCTTTGAACCTAAAACGCTCATCGTCATCACTCATTCCGTCATATCCAACGTCCTGAGCGGCTCGGTCGTTATTATCCACCGAAAAAGCGTTGATAATCGGAGGCTGAATTGGAACATTAGCAACGAGGTTAGAATCGATTTTTAAGTTAGAGGAGGAAGAGGATTTTCCTGGAATTCCATTTTCATAAACCATGCGACCGTCCTTAACAATATCTTCCGAAATATTTCCGAGATTAATATATAAATCTCCACTCGGTAAAGAATCCTTATTAAAAGCGGGGTCCGTGTCCTTATTATAATCTTCATTAAAGGGATCCATCATCCAAAACTGAATGTACTCCACGTTAGCTGCTTGAAAATCATTTGTTTCCAATCTTCGCATAATACCACCCCATCTGCTTTTTGGATTTTTTAAGGTGCCGTTTTTTTCAATTCCTGAAGAAATTCCAGTTTCGCCCTTCACATCGTAATTATAAGGTCCGCGTTCAGAAGGATAGAATCCCAAATCCAAAAGTGGGAGAACAACTTTTTGACCGTTAGGAGGTGTTTTTCCCGGAAACATATCCGATTCAAAAACCTGGCGCCACATGTTGTTTGAAAATAATTTTTTACTAACGTAATAAGGTGGCGTTGTATTATTTTGTTCCCGTGTAAACATCGCGTCTACGTTATACCAATTAAATCTTGCGCGGTTGTTTCCGGTTTTTATGTTGTTAATTTCTTTTGCTTCCGGAAAGCCGGTTCTTTGTCCCTGAGGAATACTTGCTAAAAACCAACTACCCGAACCCTTAATATCGGTAAGGGAAATGGAGCCTTCAAAATCATCGATATAAGAATTTCCTCCGTTTTTACGAATGGCTTTCGCGTTACCGGGAAATAACTTTGCTATTTCCCCGCGTGTTGAAATAGAACTCATTTCTTTAGTACTGTAAAAAGGTAATTTGTCTAACAAACGCGTCAAAAAAGGAACATCCGTTTTATAATTGTAATCCAAACCTGCAATAAAATTACTCACCGGTTCGTCGCCAATGGAAACTTTTTGTGTAATAGGTCGTTCGTTGAATCTTAATAAAGTGCTCCCAAGGGTTAGATTGCGTCCTGCTTTGTAATCGAATCTGGCTCCCCAAAGACTTTTTTGCTGCACACTAAAAAGAGAATTACTTTCCAAGGATACTTTTATCGTTGCTCCCGAATTTAAAATTCCCTCGTTAATAATTTTTACACGACCTAAAGTATACTCCACCGTGTAATCAACGTTTTCAGTGAGGGCGACTCCGTTTGCTGTAACAATAACTGCACCTTGAGGAATGTTTAAAGCGTTTAGTGCAATCTCGGAACCCGATGACGATCGATAACTACCTTTGATTTTATATCGATTTTTTTCCTGAACAAATGTGGCTGACGTTTTTGTAGAATCATATAACTCTTTAAAAATATATTTATTCCCTTCCGGTAAGTCTGCCGCATTAAACTCCTTTTCGAGGCTGCGACCAAACGGCTCAACCGTAGGAAAATAAGCCCTTCCATTGGTATTGGAAATAGTATATCCGGGAATGTAATCGTAAACACCATCAGGTGATTTGTCTCCATTTACACTTAATTTATCGCATTGAAGCACTTTAATCAATTGTATTCCGTTTGGTTTGCCAAATGGCAAATAGGGAACGTCTACGCCTGTTTCAATGTTGTTATAAAAAACGTCTAGTTTAAAATCCTGTTGATTCAGGTTATATGCTCCCAATGAATACACATTTTTCATCATTAATTTCCACATGGGTTGCCGTACATTTACCACGGCACTTTTAAGCAATTTACACACCAATAATTTAGAATTATCAGCAACCTGTTCACTAAATTCTCCTACTTGAAAGGTTTGACCTCGATATGTAAATTGATAGGAAACAGCAAGCGCTTGTTCATTATTAAGCTGTTGGTTCAAAGAAATAAATCCAGTGCGCGGGTTGTAAAAGTATTCGGTTGGATTCAATCTTCGCGCGTTACGAATAATGTTATAATCACGACTTGACTCCATGTAAACCCCTGATGCATAATTTCCGTTAGACGCAATTTTTGTTGATGACAGTAAGGAAGAGACTGTATCAATATTTCTTTCCTTTAATACTCCTGTTAGGCTATTAGTCATTAAAGCATATAAATTGTTTGCGCCGTTATGTGGTATGGTGTCGGGATCATCATCTCTTATTCCGAAAGAGGGTGGTGAGATAAGTCCACCAGTAGCAGCATACTGTAATGAGGGCCAAACGTTTCTGCTATCCTCGCCAAGGTCTTCAAAAGCCACCACATTGCGGGTTTGTTCAGCGCTACCGTTAACTCCCAAAAGATAAACCTCAATTTTCGTAATAACTATTGGCGTGTTTATAACCGGCAGAGTTGCCATCCAACGATCATAGCGTTCCCGGAAATAATGCCCAAGAAAATAATGTTTATTTTGCTCATAGTTGTCGGCGTTAATTGAAAACTGTTGCATCTGTGCGCCGCCTTGAACTGTAATTTCCTGTTTTTTTCCTTTTTGTTGTGAGAAAACAGTAGTCATTCTTAATTTCCCAAATTGCAATTCGGTTTTGAAACCAAAAAGCGTTTGACTTCCCGAAATAAGGGAACTGTTAATTGGAAGTGTAACATTTCCTGCTTCGATTTTTTTAATGATTTCATCCTCCAAGCCTGTGTAATCCATCTTCACCTGATTTTCCCAATCAAAGGAGGCCTCGGTATTATAATTCGTAGTTACTTTAACTTTCTCTCCAATTTTACCAATCAGATTTAATTGGATACGCATATTAAAATCAAAATTGGTAATTTTTTGTTGCCTTTGCGGTATTGAGGGATTTAGATTTTTATTTCTATTTAAACCAAAAATTAATTCAGCCGTACCGTTTGGTTTAATATCTACTGTGTTTCCGCCAAAAATTCTATCGAACAATTCGCTATTTACCTGAAGTTTAGGAATTAGCCCCTTTCTTGGCTGACTATTTAGTTCGTCAGCCGCTACCCTTGAACGCCAATACTCACGCATTTGTTTTTTAAACACGTAGTCTTTGTATTCCTTCATGCTCATGTAGGTTTCCGGTCGGTAATCCAAATTACCTACTTTTTGTTTCACGTCATAGTTACCGGATTTTGGGTCGTATTTAACTTCAGTTTTTATATTCTCCGGGTCTTCCAGATAAAGTTTTGATTTAGGCTCCATCAAAGGAGGTTTTTCTCCATTATCTTTAAATTGATAGTGTAGTTCCGGTTTCTCGACGTCAGGTGTATCAGGAGGAAGGGCAAATTTTGAACGAGAATATTCAAAATTCACATTTTCTTTCTGTTTAAGATCCGTTTTAGTAACTACGCCTAACAAACATGCAGTAGCACTACTAACGATTACAAAATTTATGAGTCCGTTTACTCTCACCGAAATAGTCTAAAAGTTCTTTAGAGTTGCCTTAATTAATAGTTCAACATTTTCGGTGCTAATACCCTGTTGCTTAATGGCCTTTTCAAGGGCTTTTTCAGCAGCAGTCTTAGGAAAACCCAATGTAACTAATGCCATTAACGCCTCATCCTTATTTTTATTGTATGTAGTTGCTAAAATCTGGCTGATTCCACCTTCATGTTTACCCATTTTTCCCTTCAAGTCAACCACAATTCTTTGCGCAGTTTTATCGCCTATGCCTTTAATGCTTTTTAGCATGGTTACGTTGGCAGTGTTAATAGCGCCGGCAATTTCAGAAGGACTTAGGCTAGATAACATCAAAATAGCACTGGCACCCCCTACCCCGCTAACTGAAATTAATTTCCGAAAAAGTTCGCGCTCTTCTTCTTCAGCAAAACCATAAAATTTAGGATTATCGTCGCGTATGTAAACACTTTCAACGAATAATTGGGCTTCTTGCCTGTCAGTTATTTTGGAAAAAGTTTGCAGGGATACATACAAACCATAACCTATTCCATTTGCATCGATAACCACAAACGCCGGGTTTTTGGAAGCGATATAACCTTTTACGTAATTAATGAGTGCCATCGTTAATGGGTTTACTTTCTGTTTTGTGCATCAACAACCGCAATGGTAATCATATTCACAATTTCACGCACACTACTTCCTAACTGAAGAACGTGAACCGGTTTATTCAAACCCATTAACACAGGACCAATTGCCTCTGCTCCGCCTAATTCTTGCATCAGTTTATAAGCAATATTACCTGAAGCCAAATTAGGGAAAATAAATGTATTCACATCTTTGTCAACCAAGGTGCTAAACGGAAATTGTTCTTTTAACAAACTGTTATTGGTCGCAAAATTTGCCTGTATATCACCGTCCACGACCAAGCCTGGATAATTTTTATGAAGTATGCCCACGGCCTTAGATACTTTGTTGGGAATATCTCCTACTGCTGAGCCAAAATTGGTATAGGAAAGCATTGCCATGCGGGGAATAATATTGTACTGTTTTACAGTATTGGCAGTGAGTATGGCTATGTCTGCGAGTTCCTCAGCAGTTGGATCGGTGTTCATGGTTGTATCTGCAAAAAAATACGGACCTCGTTTAGTAACCATGATATAAAGTCCCGCTACTTTGCTCACACCAGGAAGGGTATCAATAATTTCGAGTGCTGGTTTGATGGGTTGTCCATATTTGCGGGTAAGTCCGCTAATCATAGCATCTGCCATTCCGTTTTCCACCATCATGGCGCCAAAATAATTGCGGTCGCGCATCAATTTGCGGGCATCATATTGGGTGAGGCCACGACGCTGACGACGTTGCCAAAGCATGTCGCCAAATTCTTCGCGTTTTTTTTCGTCCTCGAATGGGTCAATGATTGGCATATCAGAAAGTTCAATAAAATTTTCTTCAGCGAGTTTTTCAATTTTTCTTCTGTCGCCAAGCAATACGGGTCTTGCAATACCTTCGTCTCTTACTAATTGTGCGGCCTTAAGCATTTTGTAATTATCGGCTTCAGAAAACACAATGCGTTTTGGATTACTCTTGGCTTTATCGGCCAGGCTTCGCATCAGCTTATTGTCCTTACCTAATCTGTTTTCGAGTTCTGAGCGATATCCATCCCAATCCGTAATTTTACGCTTAGCAACGCCACTATCAACAGCTGCTTTGGCAACCGCCGAGGATACAGCCGAAATTAAACGGTTATCAATGGGCTTAGGAATTATATAGTCTGTACCAAAGCTCAAGTTCTTTGAACCGTAAGCCAAGTTGACATAATCCGGCACAGGTTCTTTAGCTAAAGAGGCAATAGCTAAGGTCGCCGCTAATTTCATTTCCTCGTTAATTTTCGTAGCACGAACGTCCATTGCTCCTCTGAAAATAAAAGGGAAACCTAGGACGTTGTTCACTTGATTGGGATTGTCACTTCTTCCTGTTGCTACAATAATATCTTTGCGTGCAGCCATAGCTTCTTCGTAAGAAATTTCTGGGGTCGGATTGGCCAAAGCGAACACAATACAGTTTTTGTTCATACTTTGAATCATCTCCGGCTTTAAAATATTACCTTTTGAAAGTCCAACAAATACATCGGCACCTTTTATGGCTTCCGACAGGGTATTAATTTTTGTGCTTTCGCAAGCAAAAAAAGATTTGTACTGGTCTAAATCGGTTCGGCCTTTATGGATAACGCCCTTACTGTCGAGCATGGTGATATTCTCTTTTTTAACTCCAACGGCTATGTACATTTTGGCACAGGAATTAGCTGAGGCCCCGGCACCATTGATAACCAATTTTACGTCCTCGATTTTTTTGCCAGAAATTTCAACGGCATTGATAAGTCCGGCCGCAGAGATAATGGCCGTTCCATGCTGATCATCATGCATCAAAGGAATGTCAACCAATTCTTTGAGTCTTCTTTCAATTTCGAAACACTCGGGTGCTTTAATATCTTCCAGATTAATGCCTCCAAATGTAGGAGCAATGTTTTTAACGGTATTGACAAATTCGTCGATGTTTTTGGTATCCACTTCGATGTCAAATACGTCAATATCGGCAAAAATCTTAAACAGCAGGCCTTTGCCCTCCATTACTGGTTTGGAAGCCAAAGCGCCGATGTCGCCAAGCCCTAAAACGGCAGTACCGTTGGAAATAACCGCTACCAGGTTGCCTTTGGCCGTGTATTTATAAGCGTCTTCGGGATTTTTCTCTATCTCCAAACAAGGCTCTGCTACTCCCGGCGAGTAAGCCAGCGTTAAATCGCGCTGTGTACTATAGGGTTTGGTTGGTATTACTTCTATTTTACCGGGACGACCCTGTGAGTGGTAGTCCAAAGCATCTTCTCTTCTAAATTTGGCCATATTTTTTTAAATGGAAAACGAAGATACTAATTAGTTTTAAAGGGAAAAACTGTTAAAATTGGGCTTAGGATTAGGAATATTGGGGATAAAAATTTGAGGGGGCTTGATTTTAAAATTTACAGCCCTTTAGCTAAAAAGAATACCAAATTTTCACTTTTAAGATGGCTGCTGTTTTGAAAAAAGACCTTTTTGCATTTGTCATAGAAACCAGCTCCTTCACTCAAACTATTTTTACCTCCACCATTGCGCATAAAGTAGGATTTGATTTTGCTATGAGGCAGTCGTTGTACACTCGCAAGTTTATGAATGGAAATTTTGAAAAATGGAACCATTATATTTTTTTTGGAGAGTCTGTATTTTGAAACAAAAAGTGATTTATCCTGTTGACTGTAGAGACTCATTGTGCCGCAGTCTCGTATTTGTTCTCCTTTTTGTAAAAATATCATCAATAAATTAGACCAGTCGCTAAATTTTCGTCACGTGTCATTTTCAGAAGATATCTGGTCGACTAATCAGTCCTGTAAAGATTTCTTTCTCGATTAAAAGCTAATTCAGGCAAGGGCAGTGATTTATTGATAACGATGTTCGGATATACTTTACATAATTTAGAGTAAATAAAATCTACCTGATTTTGCGGAATATCACCTAAGGGTTGTATATCAATTAGAATCGAGTTAGTATTTAAAAATGCTTTGGAATCAATTCCGGCATTGTCCCGACAGGAAAAAATAAAAACAACATTAGATACGAAAAAGAATAGTGTAATTATCTTTGCGGGTATCCTATTTCCCCATCTCATACACCAATTCCCCATTAATATACGTAAGCAGCACTTTAGTTTGCAATACCTCCTTTGAATTGCAGATCATTATGTCTCTATCCAATATAATAAAATCGGCGTATTTACCTGACTCCAAAGAACCTTTTTCTTTTTCTTCGAAATTGGAATAAGCTGCCCAAATAGTCATGCCCTTTAAAGCTTCCACACGCGTTAGAGCGTTCTCCATTTGAAAACCAGAATCCGGAAATCCGTTCTCGTCTTGTCTTGCCACCGCCGCAAAAAAAGTTTTAAAAGGCGAAATATCTTCCACCGGAAAATCAGTTCCCAAAGCTAAAAGCCCCGCAACTCTTAATAAATCTTTATAAGCGTAAGCTGTTTTTGCGCGTTCTTTTCCCAAACGTTCTGGTACCCAATACATATCACTGGTGGCATGTGTGGGTTGCACAGACGGGATAATATCATCCGATATTTTCATTTCTTTTGGATTTACAACTTGTGCGTGTTCTATGCGCCAGCGCCTGCTCTTACCCGCTCCGGATTTTTTGTAAGCATTTAAAATAATTTTGTACGCCGAATCTCCAATACAATGAGTCGCCATTTGAAAATTACTTCTCGCTAATTGTTCCGATTTCTTTTCAAAATGTTGTTGTTCACTTAATAAAAAACCGTTCCAGTTTTTTTTGTCATTATATTCTTCCTTTAAACAGGCACCACGAGAACCCAAAGCGCCATCCGCATAAAATTTAAAAGCACAAACATTTAATCTCTCGGTTTTATATGGACCAGTTTTCAGATAATAATCATAGTTGGGCAAACTGTCACTTAACATCGCGTAAATACGCAGTTTAAGTTTACCTGTTTTTTGCAACTCATCAATCACATCAATGTCATTCTTCATTAGCCCCGCATCGTCCAAAGTTGTTAATCCCATAGCCAAACAATTATTTTGCGCCATTAACATAGCATTTATCTTTTCTTCGCTGCTCACTTTTGGAATCATAGTTTTTACTAAATCCACTGCATTATCAATTAATACCCCGCTTAATTTATTTCCAATTCTCAAAATTTCCCCGCCAGAAATTTTTGTATTCAAATTGATTCCTGCTTGTCGCAAAGCCTCATTATTGACAAGTGCTGCATGGCCGTCAATACGTTGAAGAAAAACCGGACGTTTTGGAAACAAACTATCCAATTTATTTTTGTTGGGCATACTTTTATTGTCCCAGTCATTTTGATCCCAACCTCGACCAACGATCCAATCTGAATTTGTATTGCGATTCATTACAACTGTAGATTTATCATCCAGATTTGGTAAAGATTTTTGTGAAGATTTTACAACACGTTCAATGACTTCTTCTAAAGATTTTGTGCCAATCAGATTCACTTTACTTAGGCCTAATCCGTATCCTAAAAAATGGCAGTGCGCATCAATAAAACCCGGAAAAACAGTTTTGCCCTTCAAATCTTTTATTTGTTGACTTTCGTATTTAGATAGTAAAACTTCGTTAGTGCCGAGTTCCAAAATTTTTCCATCCCTAACCGCCATGGCTTCATAAGTGTTAAAGGAAGAATCCACAGAATAAATAAGAGCATGATGTATGAGCAGATCGGCTTTTTGCTTCTGGGTGCAATTGCAAAAAAGGCAGGTTGCAAGTATTAAAATAAAAGTGTTTTTTAGCATAAGCAAATATAAGAGCATGTTTAAACTTATCTAAAAAAATAGTGATGACATCGGAACAAAACAAACAAATCGCGCTCAAATGGTTTGAGGCATTTAACGAGCACCAACTTGAAAAATTATTGGCACTTTACCACAATGAAGCTCAACATTACAGTCCCAAGTTAAAAGTGCGACTACCTGAAACTCAAGGCTTGATAAAAGGTAAAGAAGCTTTAAGAAGTTGGTGGAAGGACGCCTTTGTAAGGTTGCCGGGTTTACGTTACCAAGTACAAAAACTAACCGCAGATAACGAACAGGTATTTATGGAATATCTCAGATATGTTGAAGGTGAAGAGACTTTGCGTGTTGGAGAAGTTTTACAAATCGAAAATAATTTGATTGTTTTTTCGAGAGTTTATCACGGATAATTTCAAACCCATTCCCCAAATGGGGGATTTTTTGAAAACCCATTTATTTAAATCAGAAATAGTTCAATTATTTATCTAAATAGTTAAATTCACCTTCACAGAGTTTTAGGCATGAAGAAAATTATTTTTTCACTTCTTGCTCTTCCAATCTTAGGGTTAGCGCAACAAAAAATTACAGTTGAAGACATTTGGAAAAATTACAGTTACAGGGCTGAATTTGTTCAGGGTTTTAATGTATTAAGTGATGGGCAAAATTATGTAGATATTGAAACCACAAAAGACAATATTGAAGTTCTTAGCAAATACGAATTAAAAACCGGTAAAAAAATTAAAGAATTGGTTAATGGAAACGATGTTGTTATCAACACCAGAAAATTAGACTTAAAAACCTATCAATTCAGTCCCGACGAAAGTAAATTACTGTTATACGAAAACTCAGAACATGTTTATCGTCGTTCTCCAAAAGCGAATTATTATGTTTACGATATCGCTTCCAAAAAGGTAAGTCCCTTAAGTACTAAGAACAAACAACTATTCCCAAAGTTCTCACCTGATTGTAAAAAAATTTCCTACGTGTTGGAAAACAATTTATATATCAAAGACCTTGAAACAGGCAGTGAACTCGCCGTTACTACCGATGGAGAATGGAATAAAATTAAAAATGGTTGGGCAGACTGGGTTTACGAAGAAGAATTTTCAAGAGCCGATTATTTTGATTGGAGTGCAAATAGCCAGTATTTGGCTTACGTGCGCTTTGATGAAAACCGCGTGAAGGAATTTAGTCTTGAATATTACAAGGGAGGCTTGTATCCGGAAAAATACACTTACAAATATCCAAAAGCCGGCGAAGATAATTCCATTGTATCAGTTCATGTTTTTGATGCGGGCACAAAAAAAACTGTCACCGCCGACATTGGTAGCAATACAGATATTTATATTCCTCGCATCCAATTCACGAACGATGCAAAGACCTTGTGTATTCAACGTTTAAACCGTTTACAAAATAAACTAGAATATTTGTTTTCTGATGCAACTTCGGGCAGCACGAAAGTTGTTTTGACTGACGAAAGTGCTACATACGTAGACATTACAGACGACCTGACTTTTGTTGGCAATAAAGGTTTCATTATTTCGAGTGAAAAAGACGATTACAATCACTTGTATTTTTACGACTTGAATGGCAAGCTGACTAATCAAATCACAAAAGGTAAATGGGATGTTATGGAATTTAAAGGCTACGATGAAAAAAGTGGTACGCTCTACTACGTGTCTACAGAAAACGGAGCGATTAATAGAGATGTTTACTCTATAAAATTGGACGGTAAATCCAAGAAACGTTTGTCAGCCAAGGACGGCATTAACGATTTTGATTTTACAACCGGCTATAAATACTATGTTGCTTCATACAGCAATGCTAACACGCCACCGCGTTATGACCTTTATAGCATTGACGGAAAATTAATTAAAGTTTTACAAGACAATGCGAAGCTAGTAGATAAAATGAAAACTCTGGGGCTCTCCACAAAAAAGTTTATAAAGATTCCTGTTACATCTGGTTTCGATTTAAACTGTTGGGTGATGAAACCCGCTAACTTTGATTCCACAAAAAAATATCCCGTTTATATGTATGCTTATAACGGTCCTGGAAGTAACGAGTGTAACAACGGTTGGGACGGTAATGATTATTTTTGGCACAGCCTCTTAAACCAGGAAGGCTACATTGTGGTTTGTGCCGATGGACGCGGAACCATGGGAAGAGGCAGAGCTTTCAAACACAGCACCTATTTAAAACTTGGCGAATTGGAAGTGACAGACCAATTAGAAGTAGCTAGTTACTTTAAAACTTTACCTTACGTGGACGGTTCGCGAATAGGATTTCAGGGATGGAGCTACGGGGGCTACATGGCTTCATTGATGATTGCTAAAGGTGTAGGCACAATTAAAGCGGCCGTGGCAGTTGCGCCAGTTACCAACTGGAAATATTACGATAACATTTATACTGAACGATTTTTACGAAAACCTGCGGATAACGCGAGTGGGTATGAAAACAATTCTCCAACCAATTTCGTAAAAAATATTAAAGGGAAATTCTTGTTGATTCATGGTAGTGCAGACGATAATGTGCACATGCAAAACACCATGGAACTGGCAGACGCTCTGGTCTAATACAACATTCCGTTTGACCTGATGATATACCCGAATAAGAACCATGGAATTAGTGGTGGAAACACCCGTTTGCATATTTACTCAAAAATACTGAAGTTCGTAAAAGAAAACCTCTGACAAGTATGCTAAAAAAAAGGTTAGTAGTTTTTACAGGTGCGGGAATAAGTGCGGATAGCGGAATTAAAACCTTTAGGGATGCCGGAGGCTTGTGGGAAGAATACTGTATTGAAGACGTTGCAACCTTTGAAGCTTGGACCAGAAACCGAAGTCTGGTTTTGGACTTCTACAACAAACGCAGACAACAAGTAGTTGAAGCGGAGCCCAACGCAGCTCATCATTTTATTGCAGAACTACAAAAGAAATTCGATGTACAGGTCATTACCCAAAATGTGGATGATTTGCACGAACGAGCCGGGAGTAAAAATGTTTTGCATTTGCACGGAGAATTAATGAAAGCCAGGAGTTCGGTAGATGATACACTCATTTACGATTTAAAGAAAAAGGGGATTTCAGAAGGAGATCTTTGCGAAAAAGGTTCCCAATTACGACCGCACATCGTATGGTTTGGCGAAATGGTTCCCCTAATGGATGATGCTAATCTCATGGCCGGAACAGCCGATTTGTTTGTAGTTGTGGGCACCTCGTTAAATGTTTATCCTGCCGCCGGAATTTTAAATTTTGTAATGCCCGATGCTCCAAAATGGCTGCTGGATCCCGGCGATTTCGAATTGGACTATGTAAGGGGCTTAAAACACATCAAAAAAACAGCGGTGCAGGGAGTTGAAGACTTAAGGCGCGAATTATTAAATCACCTATAAAATTATTTTCTGCCAGGGCAATTTTTGCAACGGTCATTTTTCTTAAATCGTTTACAACAATCTTTCTTTTTTTTCGAACATGCGTGTTGTACCACAAGAGGTGAATTGTGAAGTAGAAAAAGATGAAAACTGTTTTTGTCGCTGAACATGTTTCAAAACTAATTCAAGTTTATTGTTTTTTAAATACCATAAAAGAGGTAATTTTCTGGTCTTAATTAGATCCTGAAAATAAATGCAATTTGAACCCCTCTACAGCTGGCTGCCTTCTAAAAGTGAACCTTTGTTAATTTCTGGCCCTTGCGGGGCTGAGAGTTTAGAACAACTGCAGCACACAGCAAAGGGGCTAAAAGAACTTAATAACGTGGCATTATTTAGGGCGGGCGTATGGAAACCCAGAACCAGACCTAACAGTTGGGAAGGAAAAGGTGAAGAAGCATTAGAATGGTTAAAAGAAATTAAGAAAGAATTTGGTTTTAAAATAACCGTTGAGGTAGCCAACAGCCAGCATGTTGAGCAAGCTTTAAAATACGGTGTGGATGTTTTATGGATTGGTGCCCGAACAACAGTTAATCCTTTCACTGTTCAGGAAATTGCAGATTCTCTCAAAGGAGTGAAAATTCCCGTAATGGTAAAAAATCCCATTCACGCCGATTTGCAATTATGGATTGGTGCCATCGAAAGGATCAGTCAAGCCGGAATAACACAATTAGCCGCCATTCACAGGGGTTTTCATTTTTACGGTAAAACCAAATATCGCAACAAGCCCCTATGGCAAATTCCTATTGAATTACGTACTTTATTTCCGGGACTCCCTATCATCTGCGATCCTAGCCATATTAGCGGTAATCGCGAACTAATACAATATGTCGCTCAAAAGGCACTGGATTTAGGCATGAATGGCCTGATGATTGAATCGCATTATAATCCTATTATGGCGTTAAGTGATGCGCAACAACAATTAACTCCCGCGCAATTAGCTGAAGTTCTTTCTAAATTAATCATCAGAAAAGAACTGGGTGAAAACATAGTGAAAGATAAGCTAGTGGAGTTACGTAAACTAATTGACGAAATTGATGACGATATTATAAACTCTTTAAAAAAACGCATTCAGGTTATTGAAAAAATCGGCACTTATAAAAAAGAACATAACATCACCATTTTTCAATTAGAACGTTGGCAGGAAATTCTGCGCACCCGAGGCCAATGGGCTGACACGATGGGTCTCTCGCGCCAACATATCGAAAAAATTTGTCAATTGTTACACGAAGAAAGTATAAGGGTGCAGAATGGGTTGATGAATAAGAACAATTAATTTAGACAAACTATACCCATCCGTTTTTACCGGCTAAAACAATTACGTCTGTCATTGTTTTACAATTTGTTTTCGCCAAAATACTTTTGCGTTGCGATTTAATTGTTTCCTCGCTACGTTGCGTTAGATTAGCAATTTCCTTTGAGGATAAACCCTTATAAACAAATTTTATGATTTCAATTTCCTTCGGAGTTAAATTGTAATCTAAAAATTCATCGTCTAAAGAGTAAAACCGCTCAAATATTTTCTCCCACTTTCCTTTTGTGTTTTGGTAATGCATTCTGCAAAACATCTCTGGTTTTGTATGTATTTCCGTAATATCCGAAATGGTGCCCATAATCACTAGCGGATTTAAGTCTTCATCATAAAGTAAGTGCGAAAATTGTTGAAGTAACATTTTATAGCTACCATCCTTTTGTCGCAGTCGAAAATTATATGATATTTTGAGTTTTGATTGATCGAAATCTTTAATGGTTTTTACAAACGTTGAGCCTTCTGGGAATATTTTATTAATTATTAAATCAGAATCAAGGGGGTCAATTAAATTCATATAGTTTATGGGCCCCATGTCCATGCATTCCTGATGTGAATACCCTTCTACATCAAAAACATTAGGACTTAAATAAACGAACTGAGCCACTCTAAAATCAATCACAAAAAGAACCTGATCCAAATACCCAAGTAAAGGCTTAAATGAATCAATTTTAGCGAGATAATCCTGAAAATTAGGTAAATAATTAACGGCTGTAAGCGACTTGGCTGCTTTTATATAAGAAATGAAATTACTTCTATTAACTCCCATCTTAATTTCTTCACCCCAAAGGGTTATTTTATCTAAATATAATAAAAAATATTTTTGAGACCTAAATTTAATTACATATGAAAACAAAACTATTAATCATTATTCTGTCCCTTCTATATGCCAGAACTCAGGCACAGGTTCAATTCAAAATTGCTGATCCAACCACTCAACAAGGAATTGCTGAATTAAAAAAAGCAGAGTTTTACAGCAAACAACTTGCAAGCTTAGGATTTACAGATAAAGATGTAACAATAAAAACATATCCTTTACGTAAGTTTTACAGTGATGTTGCAGGCCCAGTAACTAAATCATTTGTTGAAGCGAATAGAGCAGAATTTTATCTGGAAGCCACTACCAAAAAAAATGCAAAAGGCGTAATTTATAAAATGGAAGGCTATATTGTTTTTGCAAGAAATGATGTTGCAGCCGACCAATGGGGAAGTTATAATGCCAAATTTAATAATGTATGGAACGTTTACCATTTAAATGTTGCCAATTTTTTACCTGCCAATCAAAAGTACATTGTAGATCCGGAGGTTGTTAAGAAGATGTTATATAGCGCTTTAACTAAAAGGACTATTGAACCCAAATTCTTGTCAGCACCTTACAATGGCTATTTTAATGATATCATTAAAATAGAAAATATTACTTATGCTGATGAAAAGATGGTCGAAAACGGAGAAGGTGTTGGAAGTGAAATGATAAACGCATCAGAGCAAAGGTACGGCTTTTTATGGGACGTAACATGGGCACAGTATTCACCTGATTCAGGCTACATATTTGAAATTAATCAGTCCAAGAGTATTAGTTCGGTAGTAACCGTAAAAATACTAAATGGTGAACCTGTAATTTCAAACTGCTATTTTTACAACCAAGGCATCGAAAAAAAATTATATTTATCCGAAAGAAATGGCCCAAAAGCCTATGACACTTTGTTTGGAGGTTTAAGTTGGGTGGGAGCTGACCAATTAATTGGAAAGAAAAAAGTTGTTTCCACTGACGTGCTTACAGGCGATAAAATGAAACAATTTATTGAAACATTTGCGAACCAATTTAAAAAAATAGATAAAAACACTACAGAAACCGAGTTGGAGCAACTTTTCAAAGATTATATCTGCTCTCATTACCTAAAAAAATTAGTTTCATCGTCATACGAGGCATTAAAAAAAGGTTTTATACCAAAAGTTAATGTTGAAAGCGGCGGCTACAACATAGTATGGATAGCTAATACAAGGACTGCTAAAAAAACATCCATTCAACCAGCTCTAATTCATAATACATCACTGGCAAACATTAAACGAGAGAATGGAAAGTATAAGTATAATTATTATTTAGAATTTCAATAGAGTTGTCGCCTCATGGTAAATTTAACTGTTAGGAAAGAAAATGGAATTCAAAAGGTAATAAGGAAGGTTGAACAATCAAATTCTAGATTATTAAAAAACACATATTACACATGCGTTACGTTGTTTGTATTAATTATTTTGGCTCCTATTATGAAAATATTTTGGCCAATAGAATTATTGCCTCAAGGTATCAATTTTACTCGAATTGGACTAGTGGTTTTAATAACGCTTGTGGTTTCTTTTTTATACCTTACTAAAACAGATGGAATAACCTTAGTTTCGATACTTGTATCAACATTATTATTTGCATGGATTACATGTGGTTTGTATTGCCTATTTATAATTGTGATGCGTTGTGCTCCGAGCGAAGAAAAAACATTGAAAACCTTAATTCTTAGCTATTCAAGAGAGCCAAAATATGAACTAGTTAAAAAATCAGGACGAAACAAATCAGATTATTATTATGCGGCTTGGGAATATGATAAAATCAGAACTGGAGATGATTTTTATTTTCAGTTTAAAGTTAATGATTATATCACAAGCACCAAAGAATCCGACTTTTATAATATTATAGAGTCAGTAAAAGATAAAAAGGCAACTTTAAA
Source organism: uncultured Bacteroidota bacterium (assembly GCA_937868565.1). GTDB lineage: Bacteria > Bacteroidota > Bacteroidia > B-17B0 > Aurantibacillaceae > Aurantibacillus. The sequence continues at coordinate 16,736 of CALMND010000064.1, forward strand.
AATTATCTACAAAGAGCCTATTAAAAATTTCAGAATAGTGCTTAATAAAGAATATTACACTACAAAATGACGAGCTAATTTCATTCACTAAACGAAATAGAGAAATTAACAAGGAATTCATCTTGTTGGGAAACGACATAAAACGATAATTAATTTTAAAAAAATAAAAGAAAAAAGTCATAAATACTTAAAAGTCGCAATGAAAAAGAGTACAACTAACTGCTATTCTCACAAGTCACAAATTAAATGAAAGAATTAAGAATATACAGAAATTACACCATGGACTTAATCATTGGATTACCCATGCTGTTTATGCTTATTGGAGGTATATACTTACAACTAGAGGGTAGACATTCTCAATTTTATATGGGCTTATTAATGACTCTAATCCCTTCTATCGTGCTCGCCTATATTCTTTATAGACGTGTAAAAAACAAACCGTCTGTAGTACTAAATGATAAAGGAATTTACCTGCAAACAGCAGACAAATTTATTTCTTGGGAAAACATAGGCGATATAAAACTCGAAGAAGAAGATTTAACCATTAAAGAAGCGGGAGGTTCTGGCACAAGTGGCATAAAACAATATGTAGTAATCTTTGAAATCACTGATCGCAAAGTAGATGGGAACTATGGTT
>CALMND010000065.1 GCA_937868565.1 uncultured Bacteroidota bacterium
TATCGTGGGCGAAAATGGCAACGATAGAATTAATAGAAAAGTGATAGTGAGTAACTAGAGATTTATTTTAATTAAAAAATCGCAAAAGAAAAGTCTTAAAACGAGTGTTTTAAGACTTTTCTTTTTTTATCGGATTTATTTCCCCATCTCCTTAATCTGATCTTCCAGTATTTTTATACCTTCAGTAAAACTATGTGGATTATAGCCTAATTCCCTTTTCGCTTTTTCAATAATAAAACCGGTAATTGGCGGGCGTTTAGCCGGTTGTTTGATGTCGGCGCTTTTACTTGGTTTAATAAGACTTTTATCCAAACCATAATAATCAGCCACTGTATTAGCCAATTCCAGAATACTATAAAAGTCTTTACCCGAAATATTGTAAATGCCCTTTGCTCTTTTTTTCGCAATTAAAATGCAACCATCCGCTAAATCTTCGGCGAGTGTGGGAGTTCTGAACTGATCGTCCACCACATTAATAGTCTTTCCCTGTTCTAAATTAGATTTTACCCATAATACAATATTGCTACGACTCATGTTATCCACGATGCCATAAACCAAAACCGTTCGGGCAATCGCCCAATCCAGTGAGGAAGCCATCACGATTTTTTCAGCCTCCAATTTAGTTTCGGCGTAATAACTCAGAGGATTCGGTTTTTCGTTTTCATCCAGAGGCCCATGTGCACCATCAAAAATAAAATCGGTACTCAAATGAATAAAGTGAGGAGAATATTTCGGCCGTTTGTTTTTTAAGGATTCCAAAACCTTTACCTGATAGTCAACAGAACTAGCGTTCATTAACCAGGCATTTTCCTTTTCTAGTTCACAGGCATCCACATTGGTCATGGCAGCTGTATTGATAATTACTTCCGGTAAAAATTTTGTAAAAACCTCTTCCACATTTTTTGGATTGGTTATGTCTAAACTTTCATAAGTATAACCGTCCTGCTTCACTAATCTGTTTTCGCCACGTGCGGTAGCAATACATTCGATTCCGGATTGGTTTCTTAATTTGTAAACTAATTTTTGTCCGAGGAGGCCGTTAGAACCTGTGATTAATATTTTCATTCTTCGACTATTATTTTTTTAAAAATAGTTGGGCATTTTTTTCCAGTGCTTTAAACCACTCTTTACCGTATTTGCGAATTAGAGGTTCTTTTAAAAATTTGTAAACGGGTACATCCAGCTTTTCTCCGCACTTACAAGCGGGTTTACAAATATCCCAATAACTGTAATTCACAGCATCATAACTTTTGTGCTTTGTAATTCTTACCGGGTACAAATGACAGCTTATCGGTTTTTTCCAATCTATCTTCCCCTCGATGTAGGCTTTTTCAATAGCGCACTTGGCAGTTTTAGTTTCGTCGAAATAAACAAAGGCACATTCGGCGGCTTCACTCACTAAGGTAGTCGTATAATCGCCATCTTCATCCACCACATAAACACCTTGCTTTTCAACAGCCTGAATTCCCTTTTTCACCATGTAGGGTTTCACTTTTTCTAAAACTGATTTTAAGATAGGAAGTTCTTCCTTATCCAATGGTGCACCACTGGCTCCTGCCACGCAACAGGCTCCTTTGCAGGCGTTGAGATCGCAAACAAATTTCCTGTCAAGTAAGTCTTCACTGATGAGTGTTTTTCCTATGGCTATCATTTATGAAATGGTAAAGATAATTAAACTAAGCAACTGGATTTAAGATTTGTTTATTGAAGTGAAACATTCTGAGTCATATAGGAACCCAGGTTTTTTTCAAGGATGGCCCGATATTTAGAAGACGTTTTAAATCCACTGGGGCCGTTAAAAAACTCGTCAAAAAGAGCTTTATTTTTGCTACCCTTTGGCATAATAAAACCCAATTCTTCTTTGGATTGACTTAAAACTCTTTGCATTTTAATGAACTTACCTGGATTAGTTTTTAAGTAGTACCAAAAGGCAATCGCATCCACGTAAGCAAAGTAAAGTACATTCTTGGAAATTTCATTCAGTATTTTTTCTTCGTTACTCTCGTTTAATATTCTTAAATCAGGCAAATACTGTTTTTTTAATTCGTGCAGGTATTTATTTAAGGACGTATTCTCTATAGTTAATGCGCTCATGCTTCCCAGGGCACGGGTAATGTTATCCGAAGTTTTTGTTTTAACATCAGCGGAATTACCATTGGTAATACAAAAGGCTACATCCTTCAGGTAAGGAACTGTAAAGTCTACTTCTTTGGCTCTATCTGCACTTATGGTTACAGAGCCTAAACCAATATTATTTTTAGGTCCCTTTTTAACGGCTTTGTAAAATTCATCAAAATCGGTATAAGGGACGAACTTCAAAGTCAGATTTGGCTTTTTTTTCAGCTTCATCCATTCAACAAATTCATTTATGATTTCAATTTCAATTCCTTTTTCTTGTCCGCCTTCAGAATAAGCCATAGGGTTATTCTTATAATAATTAATCACTAGGGTATCCTCAGCCTGAGAAAAACCAAAACAGGATAAATAAATAAATATGGATATTAAAAGCGTTTTTTTCAAAAGGTGAATGAAAAAAAATAAATTTTCAACCGATAAAACTAGTGTTAAATTCTGTTTTTATCAAAAAAATTGTACATTATTTCTCTGAAATTGAGGCAATTAAGTTAAATAGTTAACAATAGAGTCGCCATTATTGTTATTTGAGCCGTGAGGATCCTCAGTTCAAACTATTTCCAAATTATCTTTTGTCATTGATAAGGAAATCAATAGGATAAAAAATCGTACTTTTAATGGAAGAATTGTGTTGAAGAGTAATTTTTAAGATGCAAGAAATAACTAATAAAGTAGCTGAAAGCGGCATTATATCGATTGACCTGGAGGAGTTTTATGAACCTGGCGAAAGAGTACTTTTTGATATCAAGCCCCACTTGTTTATGGAACAAATTTTAAGAGAAAAAAATTTTCGCGACTTTATTAAAACAAACGACTGGAGTTTTTATAAAAATAAAATTGTTGGGATTGTTTGCACCGCCGATGCAATCATTCCGACTTGGGCCTATATGTTACTAACACTCGCTTTGGAACCACTAGCTAAAAGAATTTTTTTTGCTAATCTTAGTGAAATTGAAAATTTATTATTTGCCGAGAAACTTTCTAAAATAGAACCATCAAAGTATCAAGACGCACGTTTGGTAATCAAAGGTTGCGGCGAAAAACCAGTACCAATCAATGCTTACGTGCAATTATCAGTATTGTTAAGGCCTTACGCAAAAAGTATCATGTACGGAGAACCGTGTAGTACGGTGCCCTTATATAAAGCTAAAAACTAATTTTACAAAAAGGTTTTTGTCTCAATCGCCCTAAAACTAAAGCCCATGTTCGCAAAATGTTCGAGTGCGAGAGGCAATGCATGTTTAAGATTCTTTTTTGCTTTTTCGCTATCGTGAAATAAAACTATACTCCCATTTTTTGCATTCTTAATAACATTGTTCAAACATCTATCTGGCGAAATTTTTTCGTAATCGTAACTTATTACATCCCACATCACAATTTTATAACCTGTTTGCAACAATGTTCTGTATTGGTTTCGTTTCATTTGTCCGTAGGGTGGCCGAAAAATGAGGTTCTGAATATATCTTTCACAATCGTTCACTTCTTTTACATATTCTGAAACTCCGCAATTAATGCCTTTGCTGTGAAACATGGTATGGTTGGCAACCGTATGACCTTCTTGTTTTATTCTTTCAAAAATTTTTTTGTTTTTAAGAATGTTAGCGCCAATACAGAAGAAAGTAGCTTGCGCGTTGTGTTTTTTTAATTCATCCAAAACCCATTCTGTCACACCTGGTATGGGTCCATCGTCAAAGCTGAGGTAAATATTTTTTTCATGTCTGCTAAAGTTCCAGATAGCTTTAGGATATACCCTCGTAAGAATTTTCGTGGGTTGTATTAATAACAGGTTTTTCATTTCGAAAAGAACACATGTTTACAAATTAAAGCTTGTGATAGGTTCACCAAAACAAGCAGTCACAAAGCGAAATCAGTCACTAGGGCAACTGGGGTTCCGCTGGAGGTGGAGCCATGTCCTCAGCGGTCATAACACCTTGTAGCTTGGACATAAATTCGTTATACAAAGCATCTTGTTTAAATTGTTGCGCAAGACCAGTTAGCCTTTTCAAAATTTCTTTTGCCTGATTGATGTCACGACCGTAAGCGTATTTCCGATTATTTTTTTGAGCGTTATAAATTTTTAAATCACCTTCATAAATATCAAATAGTTTCTTCGCAAGTTTATTTGCCTGATTAAACTCTTTTAACTCATAATAAGCGCCGCAAATCGTATAAATTGTAGCATCAAAAGGAATATTCTCATCCGGCATTTTTTCCAGGCATTTATCCAAGACAGCCTTTGCCTTGGTGTTTTTTCCCTCATTAATCAGAGCTCCGGCTAAAATTCCCATCTGCATGCGCAAATTTCCCGTCATCCTTACACAATTTTCATCTAAACTAACACCTTTCTTATCCATTCCGCCCCACAGAAATTTATTCATGATATTATCATACATGATTTCAGTTTTTACTCTGCCACCTTGCGCTTCCTCGGATTCTGTCTGTTTTATAGGCACAAAACGGTAGGCAAGGCCTTCCAACTGAAAATACCTTCTCAGACCCACATATGCCTCATCTCCCGTTGTTACTGCAAAGTAGATAGGTCTTTTCCAATCGTTATTGGCAATCAAATCTAAAACCAATAAGTCGTTCTTAGTGATGTAGTTTCTGCCACCTAAATCCCAACTGATTCGTTTAGTTAAACGTGCAGTGTCCCTCACATCCACCACCTTGTTTTTCATAACGGCTAAACTATCAACATCCACATATAAATTTTTAGCAGGTAAAATATCAATTAGTTCTCCGCCTGCGTCGTACTTTGTATTCGGATCATCGCTTAAGGCTAACTTAAGTGCTTCCTTTAAATTCATAGGAACAGAGTTCTGGCCATTAATTATCAAGTAAGAAAGTTTTTCGGCTTCCAATTTTTCTTCAGGAACCGTAAATGGAACCGGCTTGCTATCATAGGCTGCACGACGCATTTGTTTAATGTACCAGTCGGTTTGCAACAAACTTAGATTAACTACGCGCACATCCGTTCTCACGCCTTCCACTTCTTGAGCATACCATAAAGGAAAAGTATCGTTATCGCCGTTTGTAAAAATTATTGCATTAGGAGCACAACTCTGCAAATAGTTAACGGCACAATCGCGCGATAAAGATCTTAACGAACGATTATGGTCATTCCAACCCTCCTTGGCCATAATAAACGGAACCACCATGCTCAGGGCTGTGGAACCTACTGCAATTCCTAAGGTAGCAGACTTTTTACTAAGATAATCGTACAAAAACAACACGCCAAAACCAATCCAAATAGCAAAAGCGTAAAAGCTTCCGGTATAAGCATAATCTCGCTCTCGCGGTTGGTAAGGTTGTTGATTAAGATATACTACTATCGCTAAACCTGTTAAAAAGAAAAAGCACAGTACCACCCAGGCATCGGGTTTATTTCGCTTAAAGTGAAATAACATCCCTAATAAACCTAAAATAAATGGAAGGGCATAAAAGTGATTACTGGCGAAGTTATTTTTATCTCGATAAATAGGATTGCTTGTATCGTAATCCAATCTAAAATCGTCCAAACCTCCAATGCCGCTCACCCAATTTCCATCCATATTATTTCCCGTTGATCCCTGAACATCATTTTGTCTTCCGATAAAATTCCAAAAGAAATAACGCATGTACATATAATAAACTTGATAGTGGAAAAAATAAATCATATTGGCCCCAAAAGTCGGTATTTCCTCCGTTTCAGTCTCCCCGTTTCTTCCCTCCACTAACTTGTTTTTATGATGCTCAGAAACATTACCCCAGTATTTGTATCCGGTGATATGATGAGATTGACTGCTCCACATTCTTGGGAAAGGTGTACAAAATTCTTTTTCGTATTTTGGAATAGAATTTTTCCTGTCATCAATAACTTTGTAATTATTTTTGATCTTATCTTTTGTGTAAATAGGGTCTCCACTACCAAATTCACTTCTCGGGCGGCTCGGTGCATTATAATATTGCCCGTAAAGAATTGGCCAGTCACCATATTGTTCGCGCAAGAGATACGATAACATATTCGGAGCGTTCTCCGGATCATTTTCATCCATGGGCGTGTTAGCCGATGAACGAATAACCAAAACAAAAAATGAAGAATAGCCAATTAGTAATGTGGCAAAACTTAAAAATACAGCATTGAGTGTAACAGTTTTTGACTTGAATTTATTAATAGCATATAATAATCCACCCATCATTAGCAAACGTGTAAACATACCCGATCCGCTTGGCGCAGTTATTATAGCAAACACTGAAAGCGCTATCGCAGTATAAAAACCTGTTTTGTAATATTTTTCAGTTTTAGTAACCGTATATAAAATAAAACTACTTAAGGAAACAATTAATAAAATGAAAAAAAGAGTAGTGCCGGTATTATATCCAAAGTGCATTTTGTTGGTGAAAAAAACTTCATAATCACTTATGAATTTTACAAGTTTAGGAATAATGATGTTTTGTACTAAACCCAGCACAAGCACCGATGAAATACCGGCAATAAAAAAACCTTTCCATGTAAATGAGTATTTTTTGAAATAAATAATAAAACCAATCGCGGGAATTACCAATAAATTAAGTAAGTGAACGCCGATGGAAAGGCCAACCAAATAACTAATTAATATGAGCCAACGTAAAGCCCCCGTTGGATTGGTAGTATCTTCCTCGTCCCATTTCAGAATGGCCCAAAAAACCACGGCAGTAAAAAACGAAGACATCGCATATACTTCACCCTCAACCGCGCTGAACCAAAAAGAATCGGAAAAAGTGAAAGCAAGTGAGCCAACCAGACCTGCGCCCAAAATAGCCCATTGTTGAGCCTTGGAATAATCGTTCATTTTTTTACCGTACACTTTTATTCCGAGTCGGGTTATGGTCCAAAACAGGAACAGAATAGTAAACGAGCTGGATAAAGCACTCATGACATTAATCATCATAGCTGCCATAGAGGGGTCGCCACCGGCAAAAAGTGTGAAAAAACGCCCGATTAATAAAAAGAAAGGGGCTCCAGGTGGGTGTCCTACCTCTAATTTGTATGCGCAGGCAATGTATTCTCCACAATCCCAAAAACTAGCTGTAGGTTCAATGGTACAACAGTACGTAACAGTAGCTATGGCCCATACTAGCCAGCCTATCAGGTTATTCAGTTTACTGAATTCTTTTGTCATCATAATTTATGAGGTAATGTTTGCGAAGATACTATTTTACTTGGTTTAAATGCTCGAGAGTAAACCCATTATGTCGCTTTTTTATTAAAAAATATTTAAAATAAATTAAAAATTTAGTATTTTTGCTGCCTCTTAATAAAATGCCCGATCGTCTAACGGCAGGACTTCGGTTTTTGGTACCGACTATGTTGGTTCGAATCCAGCTCGGGCAACAACAGAACCCTTTCAGTAAAGCTGAAGGGGTTTTTTGTTTTCTTTGAGAAGGGAAAGCTTTGTTTTTGCAACGAAAACAAAAAAACATTTTTCGCATAGCGAAATAGCTTTTGTTGAATATTAACTCTATTTAGTGAGCAGCGCAGCTAATCCAGATCGGACCGCAGAGAAACCTCTTAAGTAAAACTCAGTAGGCTTTTTGTTTAGATGAATTACTTTCTTATTATGAGATCTATAACCTGAAGACTTTTATGGCAAAGATTAAACCTTGGGCTTGGTATTTTGCATACTACTGTGCTTTTGTTCAAGATAAGCCTGGTGCTTGCGTCTTTGGCGTTTACGTAAAAGATATAAGAGGCCTGAGAGGATAAAAAAACCAAAAAAGAAAAGCGCGCTATCATTATCGTGTTTAAGTAAAAAATATATCACACAAATTACACCAATAGCAGCGGCTGCAAGCCATAAACGTTCCAGAAAAATAAAAATTTTTATTTGTGTATCAGATTTCATCATTTTTTAATTGAATAAGTCCCGTAACTTTTTTAATCTCGTACTTTGTAAAGTCCTGATTGCTCTCCATGCCATTGCCCATGATAATTTCTTTGGCAGTGGTTATTTTAACGAAAGCATCTGTGTATATTTTTTTGGTATTTTCATCCCAAATTAATTTCTCAGTTTCCAGTTTTTCACCATTTCTATTTATCACTTCTACCGCATACTTGGCTTCCATCCTTTTAGTTAAATCGTAACGTAAGCCGTAGTTAGCCTTTAAAGTGGCGGATATTTTTTCATCTTCGTCAAAAAAGGTAACAAACAATCCTTTTGGGAGAATCGTAAGAGGTTCTTTTACATTTTTACTAAATAATAACATCCTAGTTGCCTTCATGATTACTTTTAATTGCGCACTGTCCGTATAAATCATTGTAACACTGTCACCAATTTGGGAAGGGCTGAGTTTATTACCGGGTAGTGCCATGACGTCTTTTAGATCATTTGTACACGAGATTAAAAGTAAAGACGTAATAAGAGCAAACGCGGATATGAGAGTTTTAAACACGCCTAATCGTATCTAAATTTTTGAAACCAACGGTCAGAAAAAGTAAAACCAAAATTAACTCGAAAGTAGTTTTCTTTAAGCAAATTACTCTTTGTGGTTCCCATCTGGCCGTATTGAACACTTAGGTTTACCATAGAAGATAAACGTCCGATACCTACAGGAAGACCTAAACCAGCGGACACGAAATAACTATTAAGCACTACATTCTTAACTTGAATGTATCCGCTCTCATAGTTAAACCCTAACCGGTAATTTACCCGTTTCCACAATGCTCTTCTTCCAGCTGCATATTTTTCGGGTACGTAGTTTGCGCCAATGGCAAAACGATAATTATCCTTCAATTCATTTAGGGTCTCAATGTATTTAAAATTTTTCCAGGCGGTAATTCCAAAATCGGCTACAAGATTAAGTTTTTCTGATTTCTTAAGCCCAATACCAAAACTTTGTTCAACTGGCAGGGTTATCTTGCCACTTTGATTTACCTTATAATAAGCAGTATCTCTTATAATTTCCTGACCACTGCCTGTTTTAATGGTATTAAGCACAACTGAGTTGTAATTCGCTTTCATTGAATTGTTGATATTCATAAAATAGCCAAAAGTAAATTTCAGTTTTTCTTTTAAGGCTCTCCTTTTATTCATACCTATTCTAATACTATCAACTGTAAGTGCTGTTTGCACGCCAAAGTTTCCCGTAAAATCTCCAAAAAAAATCTCTTTCTGACTATAAGTATTATTGTATAACAAAGAACTCGGGTATTCTATTCTGCTTGTGTTTTGTATGTTGCCAAACAGATAATTAGCATTCGCTCCAATTGAAAAATCGCTTAGCAACTTACTTCCAAACTCTATTATCCTATAAGCAGCATTGCCCAGACGTTTTAGTGAATCCGGCACAGTCAGGTTTTTTTTTCTGAATTTAACTAATCGCATTTTAAAAGGCATTACACCGTATCCAATAAATGCCTTGTTAATGCCCCCAGTACCACTGTATTTGTAATTCACATCCCCAATTCCACTGGTATTTGCTGTGTTTTCTGTGTCATATCCCACATACGAGTAGGGCATTAACCCAAAGCAAGCTCCACCGTTACCCTTAATTGGAAAGCCCAGAGCTCCATAGCCAAAATTGGTTCCCCATTTTTTTAACGTCGTAGTTGTGCTTCTCAAATCGGAATAAATAAATCTTCCCCCCACTTCCAGAGAGGTAAGCCTTATATAAGCATAGGAGGCCGGGTTACCAACATTGATAAAAATTGGCATGGTAGAGTCAGGTTTTAACGCTACGCAAGCTCCACCCATTCCATTGTTATGCGCAAACGTTGATTGTGCCAATTCTCCGATACCATAGCGTGAGTAAGGGCTAAATACGTTGTTTTGGGCCTTCAGAAAACCAACAGACGAGAGTAGAATAATAAATAGTATTGACTTAATTTTCAATGTTAAAGTTTAATATTGTGTTTAGTCCTTCTAGTAAAATATTTTGGCTTGCAAAGAAACGGTTTTTAAGCTGCCCCTCAAAATACGTGGCGTCACCGCCGGTAATAACCACCTGCAAGTCCCTATACGCTTGCAGATAACGTTCAATCATTCCGTCTACTTCACAAACAGAAGCAGTTAAAGCGCCTGATAGTATGGAGTCCTGAGTTGTTTGTCCCACAAGAAGACTGAAATTTCCATCTATTTTCACAAGAGGTAGTGCGTGCGTGAATTCGTGCATTGCCTTCAAGCGCATGTTGAGACCCGGGGAAATGGCTCCACCTAAGTACTCGTTATCTGCGTTTACAAAATTGTATTTGATGCAGGTTCCAGCATCTATAGTTAACACATTCTTATCTGGAAAGTGTCTAAAAGCACCTACTGATGCAGCTATGCGATCGGAACCAAGGCTAAGTGCAGTCTTATATAAGTTCTTCAAAGGGATTGGTGTGGAGGCTTTGAACACCAATGTATCGAATTTTGACGAGAAAAGATTGTAAAAGTCAGCGTGATTACCAGTAACTGAACCGATGATACACTTCTTGATATTTGAAGTTTCAAGAGATTCTATGCACTGCTGTTCTGTTTCAAAAGTCTGGCTTTTAAGCATTTTCTCCCCATCAAATATGGCACTTTTTATTCGCGTGTTGCCGAAATCCAGCACTAAATTCATCGTCTTAAAGGTAAACGTTTAAGTAGCTCGAAAAAGCTAATTAGGATTTTTTTGGAAATATTTTGTCATCCGCATAAAATACGTATTTTTGCAGCCTTGTTTCTGATAAGTAAGTTTCATAAAGCATTTACTTACTCATAAACTAGGTCAAATATCCACTGGATATTTGCGGGGTGCCCTAGCTCAGTCGGTAGAGCATCGGACTGAAAATCCGTGTGTCGTTGGTTCGATTCCAACGGGCACCACCAAGTGGGGGATATCAAAGATTAACTTTGATTCCCCCATTTTTATTTTCGCTACATCCCGCATCAATTGGGCAATGTAGAGGAATACAGAATTTATTTTTTTGGTTCGACTCTCCCCTGTTTTCTTGTTATAGGAGAATCCCTCTGGAAAGATGAGGTTTTGGAAGATCTGCTTGTCTTTATATGGCAGCAAATCCCACATTTTAGGGAGGTTCGAGCATAATTCCATAACTTTATTTACGCCATCTTCCAGGTTCGACACCCTTTTCGTGGTTTTCAGCAAAGCCCGTTCTAAGTCGATTATTTCCAGTTTGTATTTAGGTAAATATTTGTGGTAGAGATCAAGGGTAATTTCTTCTAAAATCAGCCGTTCTTCTAACCTGTCAATTTTCTTTTGAACCTCCAAAACTTGACGCTTAATAACCTCCCTGTGGCTTTCTTTTTCTTTATTGGAATTGTTGTACGATGCAATGATCTGCTTTTTTACAAGGGATAAAAGTCCGGTTGCTTTTTGCAGGGTCAAATAAACCAAACCCGATTCAAAAACAAGGTGCAGATCTTTGGCACTTTTATTATTGCAGCAACCTTTCGTATTGCATTTATAGTAGGGAATATTTTTGCCTTTGACTAGATAACCACGCATCAAAGTATTGCAATGCCCACATTTCACAAACCGTTTTAATGGAACTGGCTCATTTTCTTCGTGGCAGTTATAACCCTGAGTGTTTGCTGTAAGCAAGTCATTTACTTTTAAGAAGACTTCTTTAGGAACCATGATTTCGTGATTACCCTCTATTAACCTACCACCTAAAGCATTGTGAGCCATTAAGCCACAATAAAATGGATTTCTAAAATAACCAGATAGTCTTTTCTCATCCAAAACCAAACCATGATCTTTAAGTCGTTCTGATATTTCAGTATGTGTAATGTTTTCTTTTAGCTTCCAATAAAAAGCTTTTTGTAACAGGCGTCCTTTTTCGTTGATCACAATTTGTCTTTTGCCATTCACTTTTATTTCATCGTAACCATAGGGTGCTTTATGGCACCATTCACCCCGCTCCAATGCCTCTTTCACGCCGGCCATACACTTTTCCCTTCTCAATTGGTTATCGTATTGTGAGAAAATGATTTGAATATTTTGTTGAAAGTCTCCGCTTGAAGTAGAAGCGTCGCCGGGTTGTGTAACAGCAACCAAATAAATGCCCTGGTGCCGGAGCTGGTCTTTTATATAAATGGCATTTGCACCGGAACGCGAAAACCTGTCAACACTATACACTATGATATAAGTGATTTTCTCTCTGCACTTCTTTACAAAGGAAAGCATCTTGTTAAACTCCTTCCGTTCATCTGTTTTTGCACTTTCATAAGTGCCGCCAAAAGAACCCATGACATTATGCCCACTCTTTTTGGCATATTCCTCACATGCTTTTCTTTGTGTTTCCAAACTATAGCCCTGTTCCTGTTCTTTACTCGATACCCTTGTGTAAATAACACAGTTATTAGTTTTTATCAATGCCTTAGAATGGCCTTTGGCAAACTGATCAAATATGACTGTACTTTTCATGCTGCTCTTTTGTTTTTCTTTTTGCGATGTAGGGAAATTACTTTTGCATTCTTTTCAGAAGGTTTTTTCATTCCGCCGACAAATAAATTATATAATAACATACTGAATGTTTTGATAAAATTTGTTACTTCTCCGGCCTGTTCATCGGTGAGGTGTTCCATATCCTTCGTCGCTTTTACTTCTTCATTGGTAACATCCTGTTTTCTTTCCCAATCTACTTCGTTCTCTTTCGATTGTTGATTTTCTGAGCCTATTATTTTAGCCACTGATTTTTTCATTTGCTCTCCTTTCTTACATTAGATATTGCTGTGCAGGAAGTGCCTATTTTCAGTCCATCTAAAATCTAAAATAGCCAATTTCCTCGACAAAAAAAAGTATTTTGCCGGCAAAAAGCCTCTATTTATGGGCAAAAGCCGTCAATTTTCACACATCTCATACATGTTCAAAGTCTAATTCATTAAACTGACGTTTCGGAATGAATTTTGCCAGTTCAAAGCGCGTCGCAATCAATTCAATTTTGTCCTGCTGTGTTAACCTGAATTTGATCTGATCCGCATTTTCGACTTTAAGACAGACCCGTTTCAGTTTCTCCTTCAACATTAAAATCGCATCTGTATAAGGATATTCACGAGGAAGCAAGGCGTAATTTTTGGAACGCACCATATAAGTAAACGCGTTGCAGACTTCCATCAAGTCATCGACTTTCAGGAATTTTAATTCCGAGAAAATCAACAAACATTCCACTAAACAGCGTAAGTGAAGGCTAACACTGTACGATGGCAAATCCTCATGCATTAAACAGGTCTCAAGCGATGACTGCTGATGTCTTTCATTCGTAAACTCTATCAGACTGTCCAGAAAACGGCTTTGATAAGGCGTATATTTTTCCTCAGAGGCGTCAATTGACGGCTTTTGGATTTCCGGCAGTGTGTCAGTTGACACAGATGTTCCAGTTCTTTTTGCTTCGGCAGCTGAAGTATCATCATTCCCGGTTAAACCAGAGGCTATGTGCTGATCCGATCGCGGCGGCAATAACTCTACTTTCGTTTTTCGGCCAATATAAGCCATTTGCCTGCATGAAGGAGAGCAATAAAGCGAATCAGTCCGCTTCCCGGCAAACGTTTTTTCACAATATGGGCAAGTCTTTTCCATTAGCTTTCCCTCCAATTAAGTTGTTCGTTCTGTGACCAGCGAAATTCATCATACTCATCCAGTAGACTTTTTATATTTTGCATGATGCTCTGCTGCTTTGTAAAACCCTTATCAAAGTATAGTGCAATCACAATCAGGCTGCGGCTTTCCACAACCTGTATGATGTCATGCTTTAACCGCTCTTTTACGATGATCGCAGTAATATCCATTGCCATATCTAATGGCACTTTGATGACTTCCTGGTCGGTGTTTTTGGTTCTCATGGTTACAAGTTTTAGAATTTGATTTGAGGGTATTTACGGTGCTTAGGCTCTGCCGCTGGTTTTCGCCTTACCTGGAATAGCTCTCTATCCTCGTCTTCATCATCATCCAATTCTTCGGAACGTGAGGTTAACTTGATGCCCCTGCTTTTCAAAGCATTTTCCAGTCGCTTTATTCTTTCGTTCTGTTGTTCCAGAAGTTGTCTTTGCAAATCCATTTTTTCCTGTAAAGGTTTTATAAAGAGCATATACTCTGCTCCCATCGTACCCATGCCGGTAAGTAGATGCATTATCCACTCAGGAATATTCATTCCTGCCGGGATTGCTGCACCTGGGATGTTAGGCTGCGTGTTTTCCTGTTTCGTTTCCATCTGCTTTATTTTTTAGTTCACTCTTTGATCTTGGAAATTCTCTTTTCTCAAAATTCTCGGTTTTAAATTCTTTATTCAATTTATCCGCTTCATCCTGCATCACTCTAAGCAGAGGTTCTATCAGGGGCTTAAAGCCGGCCATACATGCTGCAAAAAATTTCACATAGACATTAATTGAGTTTATTGTTTCCTTTTGATCAATTGAATATGTGAATTTTACAAGATCATTTTCATTCTGATCTTTACCCAGGCAATCATAGCCAACATTCTTTTCTCTGGCAAAGGGTAAGATTGCCTTTGTTGCGCCTGGTATCATACTCAAGATGATAGTTTTGTCGACACTGCATTTGTTTTCTTGATTTTGTGTTTCCATGTTTTCTATTTTTTAATTGTTGTTTGTCTTATATTTTTTCGGGTACTCCCGAATTCTAACTCAAAGTTACGAGCGTATTAGGGGCATGGGGTCACCCCATAGCTCTACCCAAATTGACGCTAAACAGTTAAAAAGCTGAAAATCAACAAGATTTCATTCTATAAGTAACAGAGGGAAAATTCGGGATTGATGGTTATGTAATATTCCGCCCGGGAATATTGACGCATAAAAAATAAAGATTGACAGATAAATAAATTCAACTAAGGTCATACTCTGACCGGTTGACGTCTATTTAAGAGATATTGACGGCTATTCAGGGATTATTGATGCTTAATTGACGATAGGTAATTGCGGATTGATTGAAATTACTTTGAAACCGATTGGTTTTATTTAAAAATCGAAGTGAAACACGGTGCTTTTTAATCTTAAAGCCCTTCCGTTTCCGTCTCTATCTCTTTTTCGATCATGTCAATCGCTTTTTGCAGTTCTAATGCCGCGAAAAAAGGTTTGATGTACTGCAAATCTTTAATGAGTTGCTGACCTTTATTGAAATAGGGTAATTTTTTATATTTTTTATAGATATTTGAATGGTCGAGTTTTGGTATTTTCTTACCAAGTAATAAATGTGCGAAGCGGGCATAATGACTTATGTCGGTATGGCGCCGATGTTCAATGCCCAATGTGGCTTTAAAAAGAAAATAGATGGCCAATAGTCGTCGCGCCTCCGTCATATCCAAATCAGTTTCTTCTTTCCCCGATAGGTCTACATCAACTTTCTCAACATTACCATCTTCCAGGTATAGATCATAAAGTTTATCGCTCAATTCCCTATTCATATAATTGCAAAATGCAATTACATCCTCATCCTTTAATTTTTGTTCTTCTTTTGTTAAGGCATTAAATTCCTCTGGAGTGTAGTAGCCTTTTTCCAAAAGTATACTGCTAAAATCGAATAATGTTGCAAACTGTTTTTCTTCGTACGGTTTGTAGGCATGGCGGTACTTTTTAAGGAGTTCTAATTCTCTGTTGGTAAATTGTTTGAGTGGTTCAATAAAGTCTTTTGTTTCAGCATACTCAAGCAACTCATCAAACAATTTAATAAAGTGTTCGGTCAATTCTATTTTTTGTTCAGGATTGTAATGAGTTAATACTGCCTCTATATCTTTTAAGACCGACTTCGATAAAAAAGCCGTTTTTAAATACCTCTCTTTAGAAATTTCAGTTTCTTTTTTTTGTTTTGCCATAACCCTTGCGATAGCTTAGTAAATTAAAGTTAGGTAATATTCTTTGTTTAAATGTTAACGCCTAACGAAACAACAAATAGGTATATTTACTCACCCTTTTAATGAATAGTCCTCTAAGAATATTGATTGCACTTATGTCCAAAATTCATCTACCCAGGTTTCGTCATTAGTGTGTTCAATATGCAATTTCTCTATTGCCTGAATCTCTTTTTCAGACGCAGTATTTTGTATCTCATTAAAAAGAATACGTTCCTCGAAACGAATGTGACTTTCCAGTTCTTCTTCGATATGGCTTAATGTTTTTTCAAGATCTGTTTTACATTCAAACAAGCGGGTTAATCTTTTATGCTCAGACAGTGCTTTTTTAATCAACTCGTGTTCATTTCCCAATAATGGAAAGAAGAATTGCTCTTCTTCTCTGAAATGCGGGAGCAGACTTGTTTTAAAAAACCAATCTGTATATGCCTTTACTCGTTGCAAATCGATTCCTTTTTTTAAACCTGTGCGTATTTTCCAGCATAGTAATAATCCCTGATGATGATCGCGACTTAAGGGTTTAAGGTATTCACTCCGTTTGATTGGCATAAATTATTATTATTTAAAGTAGGCATGAAATCGTTTAAGTGCACTATTCAAGTCCTCTATGGTGTTTTTTCCTTTTTTTTCTTTTAAAGAATCAGCTGTAGCCATAAACGGTAAGAGCCATTTATGCAATTCATCATGAGCCTGGCCGGTCATGGTGCAACTGGAGATTAGGCTGCCAATATTATTTTGTAAGCTATCTGACAGCCGTTCCGTTTCTTTGTCCATAGAATAAGCCTGAATGCCTTTTTCCATTGCCCGAATGTAAACCATCATTTCTGAATCTACAACCCATTTTTCCCCTCCATTCAGATTAATCAATTGTTGGGTATTTCTGGAGGGTAAATCCATAGAAGTTTCTGGTTCTGACATTCCAACTTCGTTTGTTGGCTTATCACTATCACAGGCAATACACACAAACACAAGGATACAGGCAAACAGGCTTAAGTTTTTCCTATGTAGTTATTTTAAATTGTGAAGCGATATGAATTAGAGCACTCCCGATAACTATCGGGACAATTCGTATCTGCTTCATTTTTGTTTTTTATCCCGATACCTATCGTGTGTCATACCGTTTGTCCCCATTGATTTACCTCTGTTTCTGACCACAAAGTTGGGAAAAATTTACGCTGTTGAAACTGTGGGTGCAAGTACTTCTTCCACTCCGAACCGCCCGTTGCGGCTTGATTTTCTCCTTTTTTATCTAAATAGTGTTTTGCAGTATTTAAATGAACCAAAGGCCATTCAACATTGTAGAGTCTGTCAAACTCTTTCAGAATAAGTCTTAAGTCTTCCGAAGGATCATGAATTTTCAATGCAATTTCTTCAACTGTTTTTCCATTTACCTTTTTCGCCAGAGAAATAAAACGCGCCAGATATTTTTCTTCAAACTGACGAAGTGTTAAGGTTTTCTCTCCAGTTTTACGGTTTAATCCGGCATCCTTCCAATAGATATGTTCAAAATACTCTTCGATAGATGGCGTTGCAGGCAAGCGTTTTTTACCTTCTTCATTCACTAAATTCCCGATGCGCGTGCAATACAACTCTACCAGTCGAAACTGGGCACTCTGAAAGCCGCTGGCTGGAGCTAATGTCGCCCTGAAAACGTTATAGTCGTCGTAATCCATCCCGCCGCTCATTACATCAAAAGAATTTATCATCATCCGGGTATAGCGGTTAAGACGGCTGACTTTTGTGATCAAAAACGTTTCGGTGATCGCATCGTTATACACGATTTGTTTTATTTCATGGATCATCAACTTAAGTAACAACTCAGTTACCTGGTGATACATAATAAATACTTCCTCGTCCTTAAAATTGGTACGCGGTTTCTGAAGAGATAATAAAGTATCTACTTCTACATAATCCCAATAGTTAATTGGTTTTGCCTGTAACAAGCCTTTGAAATAAGTTTCTGGATTTTCGCCCAAATTTTTGTACTTCTCTTCAATTGCCTCAATGATGTTTTTTTCTACCATAAGTTTTTTAAATAATTTTATAATGTATGTAAGTCATAACACTATTACGACCTGGTTTTTACGGAATTATATATTCGTCAGAATAAAAAATGTATTCAGAACAATGCTGATATAAAATCCGATCAGACAAACTTTAGGAGAAGCCAATGCAATGAGTAGTGCATTGCATCCCATGGTAATTGCGGCGCAGATACACAACATCACGATGCTCGCGTGATTTTGAAGTATATATCCACAAGCAATAGAGCCCAGGCAGCTTTGTGCGGTTATCATAAATGCCATCCATCCGAAGCGCGCGTCTTCGAAGCTTTGTGCCTGTTTGGAGAACCAGGTAACAGATTTTGTGCTTGAGGTTTGAACTAAATGTTCTTCAGAAATGGTAAGGTGATGTGCTGTTTTCATGATTTTTGTTTTAAAGGTTATTAATTAAATATATTAAGGCCTTTTTATCCGTTATTAAATCAAATTTTTTTACCGGTGTAAAAACGTTAAGCCTGTTTTAAGACCGAGTGACAATTCCCATATAGTTGTGCTTTCCAACATTTTTCTTAATTCATCTCTCACCACTTTAAATTTCTCATGAACCGGGCAGGGTTGTTTTGCGGAGCATTCCTTTAGCCCCAGACCACAACCTTTATAAACCGAGTCGCCGTCAATGGCCAAAACAACCTGGCTTAATTTGATCTTTGACATTTTTCCCGAATCTATTGCAAATCCACCGTTTGGTCCCTTTATCGAATCTACTATCTGATTTCGCGCTAACTGTTGTAAAATCTTCGCAGTAAAAGCCTCGGGTGAAGCTATTTGTTTCGAGATATCTTTTAACCCTACCCTTCTACCCCGATTGGACTGATCTGCGATATAAATCGTCGCCTTTATCGCATATTCGCAAGCTTTTGAAAACATAATTGTAGATTTCAGTACAAATATAATGGTTTTCTAAATAAAGGACAAATTTATCCTTTATTATTTTCCTATTAAAGTTCATTAGTTGTTTGCAAACCAGTATAATAGAAAATCCTGTGGAGTACTATTTTGCTGATACTTTCCCAATAAGGAATGACGATTATAATCTCCACCATAAACCAAACAATTCAAAATACACCCACAAAAACAGATTAAAATGGAAAATGTTGATGGCCTTTGTGGTAAAAACGAAAGTAATTTGTTAATCTTAGGACTTCTCGTGGATGTGGAATATCTTTAATTGATCAAATGCATCTGTTTAAACAGGCAACCGATTTACAAAAAAATAAATTCTCATGAAAAATTATTTAACTCCCCTTTCAGAAGTGATGAACGAATTGCGAAAAAGGGGCTACACCGAAGATTTTAACCTGCGTACAGAATGCATCGATTGTCAGGCAGGAAAATTTATTCTTTATCCGGACGATTTTAATATTGACCGGTTTTACCGCTTCGAAGGAGAAAGCGACCCGGCAGATCAGGCTATCCTATATGCTATTTCTTCAGAGAAGCACAACTTGAAGGGGATTCTTGTAAACGGCTATGGTGCCAGCGCCGATCCTTTAACGGATACAATGATCCGTAAACTAGCCACTCACTAGGGAGCTTGCATTCCGCTATGATCTTGTTTGCTGTTTCAGGTACCAATGTTAATAAGTAGCGCCAGGGTGTTTACTCGCTTCCCGTAGTTTTTTCTTCTAAATAATTAGCTTTACGAATTGCGGCCATACATCCGCAAATTCAATTTATGGCATTAAGCTGGAATGAAATAAAAGACCGCGCCCTCAGATTTTCAAATGAGTGGAAAGAT